>JAAUYQ010000036.1 GCA_014805015.1 Clostridia bacterium
GAGGAGATCGCAGACGATGCGACTCCGGAGCTTGCCCGGATCCGCCGTTCGATCCGCAAGGAAAACGAACGCATCCGCTCACAGATGCAGGAGATGCTGAAAAGCAAGAGCGCCTATCTGCAGGATGCTGTCGTGACACAGCGCTCCGGCCGTTACGTGCTGCCGGTCCGGGCTGATCAGCGCGCGAACGTGGAAGGCATTATTCATGAGCGCAGCGCGACCGGTGCCACCCTGTTTATTGAACCTGCCTCGGTGGTGGAGGCGAACAACCGCATCCGTGAGCTCGAGGGTGCAGAGAAGGCAGAGATTGCCAGGCTTTTAGCGCAGCTCTCTGCGGGCTATGCCGCGTACCGCAACGAACTGCGCACCGATGAACAGCGTCTTATTGAGCTCGACCTGCTGTTTGCCAAGGCAGCGCTGGCGCGGGAGATGCGGGCTGTTCCCGTGGAGTTCAACCAGCAGCACCGGGTGGACATCAGCGAGGGCCGTCATCCCCTGATCGACCGCAATCAGGTGATTCCTGTAACCGTGCGGCTCCAAGACGGCGTGACAACCCTGATTATTACGGGGCCGAATACGGGCGGGAAGACGGTTATGCTCAAGCTGATCGGACTGTTTGCAGCGATGGCCCAGGCTGGCCTTTACGTACCGGCCGGCAAGACCGTGCAGCTGCCTGTCTTTGACGGTATCTATGCTGATATCGGCGACGAGCAGAGCATCCAGCAGAGCCTTTCGACGTTCTCGGCGCACATGAAAAGCATCATTTATGCGATTCGCCATGCGCGAGGCAATGCACTGGTTCTGCTTGACGAGCTCGGTTCCGGCACGGATCCCCAGGAAGGAAGCGCGCTCGCGCAGGCTATCCTCGAGGATCTGCACGGCAAAGGTGCCCTGGTGGTGGCAACGACCCATATTGGGGAGCTGAAAGATTTTGCAGTCCGCCGGGAAGGCTACGAGAATGCCAGCATGGAATGGTCAGCTGCGACGCTGCGGCCGACCTATCAGCTTCTGATGGGCGTGCCGGGGCGCTCAAACGCCCTGGCCATTGCCAAGTCCCTGGGTCTGCCGCGCACGATTGTGACTGCGGCGGAGGGGTTCATGGACACCGATGCAGTCAACTATACCCGGCTGATCGAGGCAGCAGAAAAGGAACGCAGCAAGGCCCAGGCGAACCTGCGCAAGTCGGATGAGATGCTCAAAGAAGCGCGGCGGGAACGGGACCGCGCCCGCGAGCAGCTCCGCAAGACGGAAGAGAAGCGCAAACGTCTGCTTGAGCAGGCGAACCAGAAGGCGCTCGATATCATCAGCGACGCCAGCAGCACGGCAGAGGCAGCAATTGAAAACGCCAAAAAGCTGCACAGGCAGGATTCGGAGGCCAAGCGCACCAAGCAGACGCAGCGGATCCGGGAAGACCTGCGCGACAAGCGTCAGACAATCCAGAAGCATGAGCGGCGGCACAAGAACTACCGTCCCGTTGATCCGGACAAGCTTAGGCCAGGCGACACCGTACAGATCATTCCGATGGATGCAGCCGGAACTGTGCTTGAGCCGCCGAACCGCAAGGGTCTTGTAAAGCTGCAGGCCGGCATTCTGACGATGGAGCTGCCGGCCTCAGACCTGGCCGTAGCAGATGAAGTTCCGCAGCAGCAGAAAAAGCAGTATCTTGACCGCGTTGACCTTGATTCCAGACGGGACATATCCCTGCAGCTCGATCTGCACGGCCAGACCGTTGATGAGGCCATTGTGGCAGTGGACCGCTATCTCGACGATGCTTTCCTGGCCGGTCTGACGGAAGTGGCCATTGTGCACGGCCGGGGCACGGGTGCGCTGCGCCGCGGTGTGACGGATTTCCTGCGCGGACATCCACATGTAAAGAAAATGAGAACAGGTGAATATAATGAAGGCGGAATGGGAGCAACCATCGTCACACTTAAGTGAGGAGCCGCCGCAGGTACTGGTGAGTGCCTGCCTGGCCGGCTGTCCCTGCCGCTTTGACGGTGCGACCCGGCCGGATCCGGAATTGGAGGCGCTGGCGGCAGCCGGCATCGCGGCGGCTGCCTGCCCAGAGTGTCTGGGCGGCCTTCCCATCCCGCGGCCGCCGGCTGAGATTGTCGGCGGGAGTGGAGAAGACGTCCTCGACGGCCGGGCGCGGGTGATGACCCGGGACGGCAGGGATGTGACCGAGGCTTTTCTCGAGGGTGCCCGGGCATTCCGGGACAAGGTGCTTGCAGGCGGCATCCGGGAAGTTGTGCTCAAGTCGAAAAGCCCGAGCTGCGGTCTCACGGCCATTTATGACGGCACATTCAGCGGTACGCTGCGGCCGGGTCCAGGCGTAACGGCGGCGCTGCTCAGGCGCAGCGGCATCCTGGTGCGTGAAAAGTGAAAGGAAGAGCGTGTGGCGAAGCAAAACATACTGGTGATTGACGACGATAAGAACATTCGCGAAGTCGTCAAGCTGTACCTGCGCAAGGAAGGCTATGAAGTCAGTGAGGCGGCAGACGGCGCGATTGGCCTTGACCTGTTCTTTGGCAAGCCCTACGACCTGGTTCTGCTGGACATTATGATGCCGGTTCTTGACGGCATGGAGACCGTGAAGCGCATCCGCGCCAAATCGAACGTGCCGGTCATCATGCTGACTGCCAAGGGCGAGACGTTTGACAAAGTGCTCGCCCTCGAACTGGGTGCGGACGACTACATCGTCAAACCTTTTGATCCGAAGGAACTGGTGGCGCGAGTCAAGGCCGTCATCCGCCGCAGCACGCAGGAAGAGCGCAGCGACATTCTGGAATTTCCTGATCTCTCCATTGATATGGAGAACTACCAGGTCATCTATCGGGGCAAGGAGATTCAGATGCCGCCAAAAGAAATTGAACTGCTGCATTTCCTGGCGGCCCGGCCGAACAAAGTGTTCACCCGGGATCAGCTCCTTGAACAGGTCTGGGGTTTTGAATACTTCGGGGACTCGCGTACCGTGGACGTGCACGTCAAGCGGCTGCGGGAGAAGTTCAAGGAAGAGGAGCCCTGGCGCATCAAGACGGTCTGGGGCGTCGGCTACAAGTTTGAGGTCTGATCGTATCGTATGATCCGCTCCGTTTTCGGCAAAATCATGCTGCTGTTCATGGCGATCATCATGATCTCGCTGTTTATATCCGGGGCGATGATGAGCCAGATGCTGCGTGAATCTTATCTGAATGACAATGCCACACAGCTGATGGGCGTGGCGCAGGACATTGCGCTCTGGGTGCAGCTGCAGGTGACCGGGGTGCTGCCGGCTGATACGGTCCACTCGCAGATTGCCCTCAAGGCGGTGGCAAACCACACGCAGGTCTGGATCGTGACCGAAGACGGCCGTATCTGGGGCGTGGACGGCGGCAGTGTCAGCAACGACCGGGCCCCGCAGCAGACGACCTACTCGGGCGACATGGGCATTGACATCAATGAAGTTGCCAGATACTACGAGGATATGCTGCCCGAGCTGGAGCGCGGCCACGCAGCCCGTACCACGACAGAGGCCTCAGATATTTTCGGTACGCCTGTCATCACGGTCGGCGTGCCGGTGAACACGGACGGCACATACGAGAACTTTGTGTTTGTGCACCGGCAGGTGGAGGCACTCCGTGTGTCGCTGATGGCAGTTTACCGTCAGGTCGTGCTCGCAATTGCCATTTCGGCGTCCCTTGGTATCGTTCTCACTTACCTGGTGACCCGCAGCCTGATTCGGCCGCTGAGCGTTGTGGCCAAGGCGTCCAGGCAGCTCGCCCGCGGTCACTTTGACATCTGGGTGGAAGTGGGTTCCAAGGATGAGATCGGTCAGCTCGCGAACACATTCAACATGCTCGCGAGCGACCTCAAGCGCTATGAGGAGACGCGGCAGAGTTTTGTCGCCAATGTCTCCCATGAACTGCGCAGCCCTCTGACTTCTATGCAGGGCCTGCTCGAAGGCGTCATGGACGGCACAATCCCCGAAAATGAGCGCCTGCATTACCTGGGCATCGTACTCGACGAGACGAAACGCCTCAACGTGCTCATCAATGAACTGCTCGATCTGACCCGACTCGAGTCCGGACAGTTCCCGATGGAGATCCAGGAAGTAGACATCAATGAGCTGATCCGCCGCATCCTGATTACTTACGAAAGTAAAATCGACGTCAAGAGCCTGATGGTGGAGGTCGAGTTCGAGCATGACCACGAGATGGCGGAGGCCGATCCGAACCGCCTGACCCAGGTTCTTTCCAATCTAATAGACAACGCAATCAAGTTCGCAGATTATGGGGGGCGCCTCAGGCTCTCCACCATGACCGACGAGAAGAATGTTTTCGTCAGCGTCAACAATTCCGGCGAACCCATTCCGCGATCCAGTCTGCCGTACCTGTTTGACCGATTCTATAAAGGAGATGAGTCGCGCACCCGCTCTGTGGAGGGAACCGGCATCGGGCTTTCCATTGTCCGCAAGATTCTCGAGCAGCACCGCCAGAAAATCTGGGTGGAATCAGACACCATTGGCGGCACGACTTTCACCTTTACGCTGCGGCGTCCTACGCTGCCGCTGCCGGAGGGGCCCCGGACGCGGGGCCGCCGGCGGGACCCGAAAAAGGGTGCACCCGGTAAGTCCTGAGCGGCCGGGCAGCCCCGGCGGGAAGCGGCCGCAGCGGCGGAACCAAATTGTGACATTTTTGTAATCTTTTGTTAACAGTTCCGTCAGTGGATGGTATGATGGTACGACAGTAACAATGGTTGTTGGAAAAGAAGAGGTTGAGAAATGATGACGATGACGTTTCGGCGGACCGGATGGCGGGTTTTCGCGGTCTTCCTTTCGGTTCTGATTATGATGATGTCGCTGTTTGCCTTCGGGGTGACCAAGACAGCGTCGGCAGCCAAGACGTTTACCGTGTACCTCCAGGCCGGACACAGTCCGTCTTCCATGGGTTCCGGAAACATCAAAAATGGCGTCAAGGAGTCGCTGCTGAATGAGCAGCTGACGAAGCAGGTATATACCGCGATCAAGAACAAGGGTATTAATGTCAAGCTGCTGAATCCGATCACGATCGACAGCAGCCTGCCGTCTCTGATCAAGCAGGCGCCCGGGGAAAAGGGCCAGTATTCGTACTATTCGCCGGAGCCGGCGATGCTGACAGCCGTCACCTGGCCGAGCCGCTTTGATCCTTCAGTAACCGAGCAGGGCGACCTTGTTCTCTCGCTGCACCATAATTCCTATGCGGATCCGTCGATCCGCGGCTACGAGATCTACTATGCGAACACCACTGGCGGCGATTACGGGCGCACCGCGGATGCGGCCGCCAAGTCGAAGCAGGCAGCTGAGATCATCGGCCGGCAGCTTGCGAAGGCATCGTTCGGCATTCCCGCACGTTCACCGGCTGTCCGCATGAACAATTCGCACAATGGTCTGACGAAGAACTCGCCGGTGCCGTGCGTGCTGCTCGAGACAGCTTACATGTCGAATGCGCAGGACTTTGCGGCGGCGCAGCAGCCAGCTAACCAGGCGAAAATCGCTGCCCAGCTCGCAGACGCTGTGGTGGAATATCAGCAGACAGTCTGGACCGGTTCCTCGGCACCAGCTGGTCCGATGAATGCCAAGGGATTCGACGCGGTTCCGATCCAGGGTGAACAGGAAGGTTTTGCGATGCGCGTGGTCTTCGACGATCCGTCGATTGTGCGTGCTGCAGCTGTAGGCGTATTCCCGGTGGATGCGGGCGAGAGTGCGATGAAGATGTTCTCGCTGGCACCGCAGTCGGATGGCGCCTACACCGGAAACGTTTCCCTGAAAGAGTTCGGCAGTGCGGAAGGCCGATATGCGTTCAGGCTTTACGGTACAGGTCTTACGGGCAACCGGGAGTATCTGGAGGTAATCTACAGTGAGTTCCAGCGTCAGGCGCAGCAGCCGTCGCAGCCAACCGCCGCACCGGATGTGCCGGCTGTCGTGGCCGCCGGCAGCGTACAGGCAGTGAAGGCGTCTGAAACAGCCACATCGGCGGATCTGCAGGCGCTGAACGTCACCAGCACCCGCGGAACCGTGACCGGAGTCCGGTTCGCCGTCTGGAGCCGCGAAAACGGCCAGGACGATCTGCGCTGGTATCCGGCTGCAGCCAACGGCAGCGACTGGAGCGTGCGGATCTCAAACACGGACCACAAGGGCGACCCCGGTGCTTACATTACCCACGTCTATGCGACAGCCAGCGACGGCAGCGATACCCTGGTCGGCTTCACCGACTTCACACTGGGCACGCCGGCGCCGGCAGCAGATCTGACGCCGCCAGTGATGAACGGCTCGATCGTCGCGAACCTGCGGACCAAGACGGACCTGACCGTGAAAGCGACCCAGGTCATGGATTCTTCCGGAGTGAATGCCGTACGTTTTGCCTTCTGGTCGCAGGCAGATCAGAGTGATCTCAAATGGTACGATGCCAAGCAGGACGGCAACGACTGGAGCGCAGACATCAGTCTGATGGAGCATCCGAGTCTTTACGGCAACTATATTGTCCACGCCTATGCGACGGATGCGCACGGCAATGACGGCATCCTCGGCGGGGAAGCCCTGAAGCTTGGGTCGGATCTGGTACCGCCGCGGGCGGGCCGCATCAGTGCCGAGATCGTCTCAAGCGGCACGAACCTGGCTATCCTCAAGGCTGAAGATGTCACTGATTCGGACAGCGGCGTGCTCGGCGTGCGGTTCGCCGTCTGGACACAGAAAGACGGTAACGACGACTTGATCTGGTATGATGCTGAACCCGGCAGCGCGGAGGGCAGCTGGGATGTGATGATCACAGGTCAGAAGCACCATGACGAGAAGGGCCCGTATTCGGTCGAGGCCTACGGCACGGACAAGGCCGGCAACACGGGTCTTCTCGGATCGACGGTGTTCACCTTCGAGTCCGGTGACACGAAACCGCCCACAGCGGAAGGACTGAGCGCTGACCAGGAGGTCTACCAGAAGTCGCGGGCGACGGTGACGGTCCGCAATGTGACCGATGATACCGGCGTGGCGAGCGTGCGCATCGCTGTCTGGAGCGAACAGAACGGTTCTGCGGACATGAAGTGGTATACGGCGAAAAAGTCCGGCCTTAACTGGAATGTGTCCTTCAACTGGGCAGAGGACTTTGACGTCTACGGCAAGTTCCACCTGGAAGCCTTTGCCACGGATTATGCAGGCAATGAAGCCTCGGTCGGCAAGCTGGACGTGGAAGTGAAGCAGACCGTGATTGGCGGCACGCCGATCATGGGGAAGACGGAAGCGACAACAGCACAGCTTGTCAATTACATGCTGACGTACGGCTGGAGTAATGACTGGTACGATATGACCGTCGACGAGTTCTGCCAGACCTACATGGACGTCTGCGCTGCAGAAGGTGTCCGGGCGGAAATCGCATTTGCCCAGATGATTCACGAGACCGGCGGCCTGCGCTACGGCAACCTCGTCGAACGCAGCCAGTACAACTTCGCCGGCCTCGGGGCCAGCGGGACTGTGGTGGCAGCGAATGCGCAGAAGGCGAATCATGCCTACACGGCAGACGGGCGCGACCGCGGTCTGAAGTTCAGCACAGTGGAAGACGGTATCAAGTCGCACGTGCAGCATCTGAAGAGTTATGCCTCCAAGCAGCCGCTCAATCTGCCGATGGCGCCGGAGTACGACCGCTACGGCAATGTGGAGCTTGGATCAGCCCCGACCGTGGAGGCCCTCGCCCTTAAGTGGGCGACCTCAGACAGCTACGCGCTGAAGATGCTCCTGTTTGTAGAGAGCATTCTCGGCGAGAGCAAGGTCATGCCGGAGATTGAGCCGCTGCCGGGCGGCGGCGGGTCGGAAACTGTCCGCATGATTGAGGAAGTGCCGGTGGCTGAACCCGCAGCCGAACCTGCTGTGGAAGATCCGGAGCCAGAAGACATGCTCCCGGAGGCCGCGGAAGAGCTGCCGGAAGCAGATGAGCTGACAGCACACGACGAATAATCTGCGCCGCAGTGCGCGCTTTGAGAAGAGCCTTCGGGCTCTTCTTTTTTTGGGCAGGAGGGACGGAGTAAAGATACTGTGGGATCGCAAGGCAAATAATGCTTGACATACCGGCTCCGCTCGTTCCAAGCCTCCAACAAGATCGGCTTGGTCCACATGAGGGACGCGATCTATGGGTGTCGGCGTTACGACGGCACAATCAATTGCGCTATCTTGGAACGGCTAGAATCACCCCACGGTATCTTGACTCGGCCGGCAGGAGGCCGCGTCTTGCCGGTCCGAGACCCGCTGTGATAGAATGCAGATTGCCCTTGCGGCAGGAAATCTTGCAGATGAGAAAAGTATTTCATGAACTAAAGGTTTTTCTCGGGGAGATCTGGGAGAAACGCGGCCTGATCTGGAGCCTGGCAAAGAACGATTTCAAGGCGCAGTTTGCCGGGTCTTTTTTCGGCATTCTCTGGCAGTTCGTCCTGCCGGTCGTGACCATGTTTGTGTTCTGGTTCGTCTTTACGACCTTCAAGAGCCAGCCGGTTGATGATATTCCTTTTATGGCCTGGTTTGTCCCAGCCTACGTGCCCTGGATGTTTTTCACGGAATCGATGAATGGCACGACCTCTTCGCTCTACACTTACAGTTACCTGGTCAAGAAGATCCGCTTCCGTACGGCGCTGCTGCCGCTCGTGAAAATTACGACGTGCCTGCTGATCAATGTGTTTTTCATCGGCTTTATTTTCCTGATCGAGATTGTCTATCAGGTGCATCTGACCTGGTACTGTCTGCAGTTTCTCTATTACTACGCTGGCCTGATCCTGTTCAGCATCGGCCTTGGATGGCTTCTTGCCTCTGTCTCCGTGCTTTTTAAGGATACGGCGCCGCTCGTGAATGTTGTGACCCAGCTCGGCTTCTGGCTGACGCCGATTTTCTGGATCGTCGACAGCATGCCGCCCTGGGTGCAGATGCTGGAGAAAGTGAATCCGATGTACTATGTGACCAAGGGTTTCCGGGACAGTTTCCTCTATAATATTGGCTTCTGGAACTATCCAGGGCAGACCATTTTCTTCTGGTGCCTGGTTCTGTTCATGCTCTCGCTAGGGGCCTATGTATTTCATAAGCTGCGCCCCCACTTTGCGGACGTACTCTGATGACAGCAGAAAAAGCAGTCAGCGCGGCAGGAATCACCAAGATCTACCCGCTTTACAACAAGAAATCAGATCGTCTGATTGAGGCGCTCGATCCCCGCAAGCGTCCACGGCACCGGGATTTTTACGCCCTGCAGGACGTGAGCTTTCAGATTGAACCTGGCGAGTGCGTCGGCTTTGTCGGCCGCAACGGCTCAGGCAAGAGCACACTGCTGAAGATCCTCACCGGCGTGCTCACCCCGTCGCAGGGCACTTTTGCCCTACAGGGCAAGGTTTCGGCGCTGCTCGAGCTCGGAGCCGGCTTCAATATGGAGTATACGGGGATTGAGAACATCTATCTCAACGCCACGGTCATGGGTTTTTCCAGAAGTGAAATTGATGCCCGGCTGCCGGATATCCTGGAATTTGCCGACATCGGCGAATTTGTCTACCAGCCGGTCAAGATGTATTCGTCCGGTATGTTCGTTCGCCTGGCCTTTGCGCTGGCAATCAACGTGGACCCGGATATTCTCATCGTCGATGAGGCACTGTCGGTCGGCGACAGCTATTTCCAGCAGAAGTGCTACCGCAAGTTCATGGACTTCAAGCGCAGCGGCAAGACGATCCTTTTTGTGACGCACGACATGGGCAGTGTGATCAAATACTGCAACCGGGCCTATCTGCTCGACAGCGGCCGCATTGTGAGCAGCGGCCGGCCGAAGACCATTGTGGATCAGTATAAGAAGCTGCTTGCCGGGATCGCGTTTGACGCGCAGGCGCCGGACGAGCCGCAGGCAGAAGAGGCTGCCCTGCCTGAGGATCTTGAGCCGGGTGCCTCCTGGAAGAGCCATTATACGCTCAACCGGGAGGATCTCACCTACGGCAGCGGTGATCTGGAGATCACCGACTTCGGGATCTTTGATGAGCAGGGACGGCTCTGCGCCGCGCTGAACAAAGGCGGCACGTACACGATACGCATGAAGGTTGAAGCCCATGCTGACGTGACCGACCCGATCTTCGCCTTTACGATCAAGGATGTGAAGGGAAACGAGATTACCGGCACGAACACGTACTATGAGGACATCGGTACAGGTACGCTGAAGAAAGGCGACGTGCTCACCGTGAGTTTCACGCAGCGCGTCGATCTGCAGGGAAGCCAGTTCTTCCTGTCGCTTGGCGCGACCAAGTACCTTGCAGACGGCACGCTCAAGGTCTATCACCGGCTCTATGATGTTCTGGAGTTGAACATTCTGAGTGCCAAGACGACGGTGGGCTGGTTTGACCCGAACAGCGTGATCACGATTGAAAAAGAGAATCCGGCGAAATCCTGAGAGACTGCCGGCAGGAAGGAGATTTCTGCGCGGAGCACTCCTGCTCCGACCTGGTCAGGCAGTGATCTTCAGGAAAGGATCAGCGAAGATGAACATGGCCAGGAAGTATGTGCTCTTAATGATGGGATTTGCGTTCTTTTGTCTGCTGGCTGCAGCCGGTTGCACGCCGCTGCCGGAGCAGGCACAGCAGATCGCGTCGCCGTCTGCGGCAGCCAGCGAAACTGCGCTGCCGGCGCCCAGCCCGGCGGAATCTGTAGCCGGCACAGCTGCTCCGGCCTTCGATATGGAGAGACGCAGCGTCCGACTGAACAGCGGCTGGGAGATGCCGCTGAACGGTATCGGCACGTACAGCCTGTACGGCGAAACATGTACCGGCGCTGTCAAGGCGGCACTGGCGAACGGCGTGCGGCTGATCGACACGGCACACATGTACGGCAACGAAGTGGAAGTCGGCAAGGCCATCCGTGAATCGATGGCGGAGCTTGGCATACCCCGGGAGGAAATCTTTGTGACAACGAAGATCTATCCGGGAGCTGACATGCAGGATCCGGAGGGCGCCATCCAGGCATGTCTTGACCGGCTTGATATCGGCTACGTGGACCTGATGTTGCTGCATCATCCGGATCCGAATGACGTTAAAGCGTATGAGGCTATGGTGAAGTTTCAGCAGGAAGGAAGGATCCATTCTGTGGGACTTTCCAACTGGTATGTGGAGGAGCTGACGTCCTTTCTGCCGCAGGTGTCGGTTATGCCGGCGCTCGTGCAGAACGAAATCCACCCGTACTATCAGGAAAACGATGTGATTCCGTTTATTCAGGAGCTGGGTATTGTCGTGCAGGGCTGGTACCCGCTCGGGGGCCGCGGTCACACAGCGGAGCTGCTGTCTGATCCGGCGATCACAGCGATTGCTGCTGCCCACGGTGTGTCTCCGGCGCAGGTCATCCTTCGCTGGAACCTGCAGAAAGGAGTTTCCGTGATCCCCGGCTCCAGCAATCCTGACCACATCCGCGAAAACACACAGCTCTATGATTTTGTACTTTCGGACGAGGAAATGGCGCAGATCAATGCCCTTGACCGCGGAGAAAAGCATGACTGGTACTGAGCTCCAGGCGAGTCAGTCTGCCGGCGATTGGCTCTGGAGGGTGTCAAGGAATGCATCTGCCTCGCCGCGGGAGCGCAGCCATCGGACAGCTGCGTGGTGCTGAGAGTCGAGCAGCGTCCTCAGGCGCGGCAGACGCTGCCGTGGAAAAACCCGGATATACGAGAGGAAATCCGGATCCGGAACTTCTTCGATCCAGGGCAGATCCGGCCGTTTCCTGCCGATCCGCGCAAGCGCACCTTCCAGACAGATTTCCGGCGGTACGTCAAAAGCGAATACAGTATCGCACGCAGAGAGCCGCACCTTCAGTGTCCGCATGTAGTTACCGTCCATGATCCATCGCGGCTTAGCCAGCACAGCGCGGAGACGGGCATCAAAGACTTCAGCCGTTTCCGTTGTGCCGTCTGCTTTCCAGTACAGCATATCCAGATAGACAAGCGGCAGATGCGTGATCTGCGCGAGCCGCCGCGCAAATGTGCTCTTGCCGCTTCCCGGCGAACCAACAATCAGTACTCTTTCCACGTCAAACATGCTCCTGCGGCCGGTGACGCTGCCGGCCGAATCCTGTTTTGTCATAAGTATACATGAACCGCGAGCTGTGCGCGGCGGTTTCATGAAGATGAATGATGGATAAGAAAGCCAGATGCGCGGTGACGCAGATGTTCTGCTGTGATAAGCTGAATTCAGAGTATATTCCAGGAGGATATGTGGACATGGATGAAGCGCACAGCAACCGCGAAATTGTAGAGCGGAGTGCCCTGTGTCTGCCGGAAGATCTGCTGCGGCGGCACAATCTTCCGCCGGATGCGGCGGAGCAGGTACTGGCAGCGTATCTCAGACAGGGGCTCGGACCGAAGGGAGAGCCGGTTGCAGCAAGATTTGATCCGGACGCTGAGACGGTTGTGTCCGGGAGTGGAGAACTGGTCTTCGGTGAGCTGCTCCGCAGGCTGATTCCGCCGGAAAAGTGGCAGGTGGAGCCGTTCCTTGAACATCCCGAGTGGGCATTTCTGGTTGCCCGGTTCGGCGGCTTTCAGGGCGCCGAAGCCCTCCAGGAGATGAACTTTGCTGTGCGGCCGTTCGGCGGAAAGGCAGACAGGAGCCGTCTCGGGCATATACTGGAGGCTGCTCCCAGGCTGTCGCCGGGACTGGCCGGCATGCTGAGGCGCCGGGGCTGGCGTCTTGTCATAGACGACGACGCTGTGTATTTCCGGCTGCGCTGGAGTCCCTACAGTTCCTGCATTCCGGAAGGCACGGTGATCGGTGCGGACGGCAGCGGCCTGTTTGCCTGCGGGTGCCGGGAGTACCATCTGCGGATCGTCGGGGATCTGCGGCTCAAGTGTATCGATCCGGCGACAGGTGACGTGACCCGGGACCTGGAGGCTTTTATGTCGCAGCGGAGCCTGCACTGGGCGTGCCCGGAGACGCATGAACAGGTCCGCCAGCTCATTCGGTATCTGAGAGCCCTTACTCATGCGGTTTCAGAGGTTCTCGAGGAACTCTATCTGCTCAGGAGATCTCTTCCCGCGCATCGGTTCCGGCAGCTCCTTGCGGATCCTCTGCTGCAGCCGTATTTCACTTATCTCGTCTGCCGGCAGGACAGCACAGACTTCATGGTTGCGGACAAAGGTCTTGAGCGGTCTGACCGTACTCCATACACGCTGTCAGAGGCTCCAGTCAGCGTGCCGCACCCGCTTCTTATGGACGAAGACGTCCTCAAGGCGTTCCGCTCGCGTCCAAAGCGCAGCAAGCCGCTTCTTTCGCAGCTGCGGGAGCCGGTATATGATTTCTCAAGGCTTGGCCCGGACATGAACTCCGGTCGCTACGGGGATCCCTTCTTTATGGTGGACAGCAGCGGCCTGAGGGTGGATATCGGACGCGACCGGATCCCGCCGTCCCTTGGCCGTTTTGTGAAGTTTGATCCGCGCCAGTCGGCTGCGTTCGTCTGGAACATGCAGCCGGGCGATCCGATGAGTAATCATCTCGCCTATCTTGTGGATATGGCATCTGCCGACGGGCGACTGGCCCGGGACGATCTGAGCGTGCTGCCGCTCCTGTCCCTGTACCGGCCCAAACAGAATCTCAAAAAGGCCGTTTCCTGCGGTGCAGCGCAGATTACGGCCGGACTGCTGGAGACGGTGAAGCAGTCCGGCCGGCTCGGAGCCGTCAAGGACCGCGACCTGACACTGGACTAGTCTCGCTTCAGCCCAGTACGCATCATGCAGCCGTTTTGTCCGCTCTGCCTTGTCTGTGCCGGGTCCGGGGAGGAGCATACGCGCGGGCGGAATTTGTCAAGCGTGTGCTTGCAAGCGGGGGGAGGGCGTGTATAATTGGACAGGTAAGTTTTGGTACATTTAAGGAGGATAAGACAAAATGAAAAGAATGCTTGCCCTGCTTGCAGGCCTGGTACTGATCCTGGCCATGGCAGCCGGCTGCTCTTCGGCTCCGGAAGCGGCGTCTGATTCAGCTGAGCCGTCTCAGGCAGCCGATGCAGCATCGGAAACACCGGCTGCGGAGGACAGCGCGGCCGAGAGTCCTGCCAGCGAGGAAAGCGCTGCGTCCGATGCGCAGGGAGAGGTCCTGAAAAGAATTATCGGTAACGGCAAACTGATTGTGCTGACCAATGCGCAGTTCCCGCCGTATGAATACATGGGTTCCGACGGTACGCCGGTTGGAGTCGACATGGATATTGCCCAGGCGATCGCCGATCAGATCGGCGTTGAGCTGGAAATCACGGACATGGAGTTTGACAGTCTGATTCCGGCGCTGGTGAGCGGTAAGGGCGATATTGTTGCGGCCGGTATGACCGTTGACGAGGAGCGCAAGCAGGCAGTGGATTTCTCAGACACATATGCCGATGCCAAGCAGATGATCATTGTGCCGGTGGAAGGCGCAACCGTGGCCAGCGAGGAGGACCTTGCCGGCAAGACGATCGGTGTGCAGCTCGGAACGACAGGGGATCTGTATGTGAGCGACAACGTGGAAGGTGCGGACGTCAAGCAGTACAAGAGTGCGCTTGAGGCTGCCCTCGACCTGAAAAACGGCCGTCTCGACGCCGTTGTCATCGACCTGCTGCCGGCAGAGAACATTGCGGCGAGCAATGAGGATCTTGTGCTGATCGATATGGCATCAACGGACGAGCAGTATGCGATTGCGATTGAAAAGAATAACGAGGATCTCGTGGAGATCATCAACGGCGTCATTGCACAGCTGACAGAAGACGGCACGATTGCCGATTCCACCGCCGTGCATGTCGAGGCATCGAGAGTCAGTGCCTGACAGCGCAGCCAGATACAGCAGCAAAAAGGGCCTTCCGGCCCTTTTTGCAGTGTTCCGCAGGAGGTAGGCAGTTTTGGACAACCTAGGTCAGCAGATCTATGCAACTATCGTCAAGGACGACCGCTGGCAGCTCTTTCTGAGCGGCCTTGGCAATACGCTTCTGATCACGCTGGTGGCGGTCGTGCTCGGCGTCCTTATCGGCGCCCTGGTCGCCATCATCAAGGTGAATGCTGTCTACAACCGCAGATGGAAGTGGCTGGCGTTCATCGGGGACATCTACACCACGATTATCCGCGGTACGCCGGTCGTCGTGCAGCTCCTCATTATGTACTACATCGTCTTTGCCTCGGCGAAGACGGACATGGCTGTCTATGTGGCAGCTCTCACCTTCGGTATCAACAGTGGCGCCTACGTCTCTGAGATCATCCGCGCCGGCATCATGTCGATTGACCGCGGCCAGATGGAGGCCGGCCGCTCCCTCGGACTCTCGCAGGGCATGACGATGAGCTACATCATTTTCCCGCAGGCGATCAAGAACGTACTGCCGGCGCTCGGCAATGAGGTGATCACGCTGTTCAAGGAGACCTCCATTGTCGGCTACGTGGCTGTGGCTGACCTGACGCGTGTGGCCGAGATGATCCGCTCGCGCACCATGTCACCGTTTGTTCCCCTGATCTTCATTGCCCTTATTTATCTGGGCATCGTGATGCTGCTGACGTGGGGACTGCGCAAGATGGAAACGCGCCTCGCACAGAGCGACGTGAGGTAGGACGATGATAGAAACGCGGAAACTCTGCAAGTCATTCGGCGCCAACGAGGTGCTGAAGGGAATCAGCGAGACAATCAACAAGGGCGAGAAGTGCGTGATCGTTGGCCCGTCGGGCAGCGGCAAATCGACTTTTCTGCGCTGCCTCAATCTGCTCGAGAAACCCACGAGCGGGGAAGTGCTTTTTGACGGACAGGTGCTGAATCAGCTTTCGGAAACGAAGGTGGATCATCTGCGCACGCACATGGGCATGGTGTTCCAGCATTTCAACCTCTTCCCGCACATGACGGTCCGGAAAAACATTACGCTGGCTCCCGTCAAGCTGCATATCATGCACGAGGAAGAGGCCAATGACAAGGCGAGCGCCCTGCTTGAGCGCATCGGGCTGCTCGACAAGGCAGATGCCTATCCCGCGCAGCTTTCCGGCGGTCAGAAGCAGCGGGTCGCGATCGTGCGGGCTCTGGCGATGAACCCAGAGGTCATGCTGTTTGATGAGCCCACCTCCGCGCTTGACCCCGAGATGGTCGGGGAGGTGCTCGAATTTATGCAGGCCTTGGCACGGGACGGCATGACCATGGTCGTCGTGACCCACGAAATGGGCTTCGCCCGGGAGGTGGCGACCCGCGTTATGTTCATGGACGGGGGCAATGTCGTCGAGCAGGCGCCGCCGGATGTCTTCTTTTCAGCGCCGAAGAATCCACGGCTGCAGGATTTTCTCTCCAAGGTGCTGGTCTAGGAAAAAGTGGCGTTGGGGGTCTTGCGCGCCGGGCCTGGGTCGGCTACAATAATGCATGGACCTGTGCGTGCCGAAAAGAGCACCGTGCAGGGTGCTCCGCGGAAGCGGGGCTCAGACAGATTGCATGTACTCGTAGCTCAGCTGGATAGAGCGCAGGACTCCGACTCCTGAGGCCAGAGGTTCGAATCCTCCCGGGTACACCAGTCGCGACGAGAATGGAGGCATAGCTCAGTTGGTAGAGCACCTGCTCCACACGCAGGGGGTCACTGGTTCGAGTCCAGTTGTCTCCACCACTCAAAAGCCCACAGCCGATGCGGCTGTGGGCTTCGCCATGTGCGCAGAACCGGCAGACGGGCCCGCAGGTGCCGGGCAGCGGCCGCGGGGCAGCGGAATACACAGAAGGAGATCGCAATGGAAATCCTGACCACGAATCTGGAGAATATCGCTAGGGTACACAAGGGCAATGCCGAGTATGGAGCCTACGGCCCGGGAGACGTGCCGGTGTACGGGCCGGACGGTATCGTCGCCCATGTGGACGGCTCGCAGGCAGAAGGTCCGGCTATCATTGTACCGGGCAAAAATGACGGCGGCTCCCGCCGCCTTTTCTATGTGGCCGAGGCCGGTCCGTTCTACGCAACGGACACTGTCTACTATATTACTGTGAAGCACGACCGCATCCAACCGAAGTTCCTCTACTACTGGATGGAGTCGCTTCACCTTGAACAGGGGCCGGAGGTGACAGAGCAGTCGCTCTACGCCCTGAACCCGCCGATCCCGCCGCGGGAAGAGCAGAAACGTATCATCGATGCCGTGGATGCCGATCCCTCAAAGCTTGGCGCGGAGATGGCCGCTCTCGGAAAACCGGATACCTGGATTCCGAACTGGCTGCAGGAAGAGTAGTAAATACGGGAAAGAAGCGCCGCATCCGGTTTCCGGGTGCGGCGCAAATATTCTGCCGATTCAGTTACTGCCGCCGGCGAGAGCGAGCGCCGTCTCCACTTCAGCGGCATGCGTTCCCATGTATTCAAACAGCCTTGGTATGTCGAGATTGGCGAGCGTATGCTTGCCGTCGAGAACCATGTCGGCGATAAAGCCGTCCCGAACGCTCACGCCGGCCGGAACCGGTGCATGGGATATCTTGTTGCCTGGCGTCAGCCGTGCAATCTGATCTACCATGAGACCAAGCTGAGAACCGTCCTCGCCGCGCAGCACGATGACCATGCCGCGGTTCGAATCCCGGTATGTCTCGATCAGGGAATCGAGAAGCGGCAGAACCGTGTTCTTGCAGATATCCTCAGCCTTGCGGTAGCACTCCCTGGCACCGTCCCAGTCGCCGTGCGCCATTAGTTTCTGTGCGTCCGCACCCAGACGGTGGATGGCTGCATGCGGCTCTTCGATTTTGCCGAGAATAAAGTTGAGGCTGACATTGTCTGTATGGTAATTGTCGAACCACATGCCGAATTTGCACTTGTGCGGATTCACAGCCTTGGTGAACGGCACATGATTGGTCACACTGTCTTTGAGCGCGTCGACCCAGTCGACGTGCATCTGGCGCATCACGCCGAAGTCATTGATAGCCTCGGCCAGCGTTTCCATGCCGAGCAGTGTGCGGGCGTCAATCACTGGGATGTGCAGATCACTGTAGGGCATCACGCCGACGAGATGAATCGGATTGTTGGGCATGCGGGTCATTTCTGCCGGCAGGGTGATCGAGTCAACGAACATGCTGTTGACACAGTATTCCTCATTGTCAAGGGCGAAGACCACCCATGGAGTGTTGGGGTTGTATTCTGGCATGAGCGGAATTCCTTTCTGGCAGCGGCGGTATGTGGTTGTTTATCTGTAAATACCCATGAAACAGCTTAACATGGGGACGGACCAAGGACAACTGCGTCCCGTGCGCGCAGACAGACCAAGTGGTAGAATGAACGCGCAGGCGGAGGCCCGCGCGTTCGTAAGTTTTCCGGAGGAACGACAATGCCCAGAGACAAAGAAGCCGGAGAGGCCCAGGCGCCCGTGGAGGCGGCGGCCGGGGAAGCAGCCAGAGGGAGTGCGCCGGCTGCGGAACCTGAGCAGGAAAAGCAGGGGAAGAAGAAAAAACCGAAAAAGAAGAGAGCAGGCAGGCTGCTTGTGGTGCTGGGCATCATTGTGCTCGGTCTCGCAGCGGCTCTGGTTGTGTACCTCTCGATCCATGAGTATAACCCGCCCTCCGTGGAGGATCTGACGGTTTCCCATAACGCGGATACACCGCTGTATCCGGGCACTGCTCTGCGGATCGTCACCTGCAACACCGGCTACGGCGGCCTGTCGGCCGACACGGACTTCTTCATGGACGGCGGCAGTCACGTCAATCCGGCCAGCGAAGAGGCCGTCAGTGAAAACCTGGCCGGCATCGGGGCCCTGCTCGGTGCGCAGGGCGCCAACGTCTATATGCTGCAGGAGGTGGATCTGGAGTCAAGCCGCTCCTTTGATATTGACGAGGCGGCCTTCTATGAGAACACACTCGGTCTGCCGGGCGTCTTTGCCTACAACTACAATTGCGTTTACGTGCCGTATCCGCTGCCGCCGATCGGCAAAGTGGGCGCCGGACTGCTGACCCTGACCCGGCTGCATGCGGCCGAGGCGCAGCGGATCTCACTTCCCGTCCCGTTTGAGTGGCCGATCCGCACGGCGAACCTGAAGCGCTGCCTGCTCGTTGAGCGCATTCCTGTAGAAGGAACGGACCGGGAGCTGGTGCTCGTCAATCTTCACCTGGAAGCCTACGATGACGGCGGCGGCAAGGCGGCACAGACTGAGCAGCTCTATCATTTTCTGGAAATTGAGTCCCTGAAGGGAAATTACGTGATTGCCGGCGGCGATTTCAATCAGACATTCCCGGGAAGCCCTGAGTTTCCGGTGGTGTCGCCGGACAGCTGGGTGCCGGGCGTTCTTGACGAGGATTCCCTGCCGTACGGATACAGCTACGTTTTTGATCCGGCTCTGCCGACAACCCGCGTGCTCAATGCGCCCTACACCGGTTCATGGGAGACTTCGCAGGTCTACACCATCGACGGCTTTATCGTGTCGGACAACCTGAGCGTGCTGAACGTGGCGGTTGTGGACGACGGTTTCCGTTATACAGATCATCAGGCGGTGGTGCTCGATGTAGTCCTGCCCTGATCAGGCGTTGAAGTCTCTCGGGGAGGAAGAGGGCGGCGTCTGCGGCGGCAGCGGGTTCTGATCGAGGCGTTCCACTTCCTTTTCATAGTCGCTGGATGGGGTGGCTTCGAGCGCGCTGAAGGGCCAGGTCCGGGAGTACGGTTCCTCTTCATCGAGCTTCATGGCCTCGTCATCGAGCTTATCGCTGTCCCAGGTACCCCTGAAGTCCCAGTTGCCGTAAAGCAGGAACGGCAACGCCACGACCGGCAGCCACCACAGATTGAAATCGGCGATCATCGCGGCGCAGCAGCCGATGAAGACCAGAACTGAGACAATCGACAGGGTTCTTTTTGAATTCTTACTCATGTTGCTTTCCTTTCGGGTTCCGGCAGCCTTTTTCGAAGTTCCTGAGACCGGCTCAGGATAAAGATTTCACCGCTTAAATACCCATTTGAGGCAGTCGGCAAAACGCAGCTGCCGGCTGCGGCACAAGGACATACAATGAAGCACGGCCGGAGCCTTTAAAAGGCCTGCCGCAGGAATAAAGGAGTGAGATTTTGAGCAAGGTTTTGGCTTATGACCTCGGCGCTTCGTCCGGACGGGGCATGATCGGTTCGTACAGCGGCGGCCGGATTCAGATGGAGGAGCTTCTGCGCTTTCCGAACGATCCGGTGGTAGTGCGCGGCACGCTCTACTGGGATGTGCTCCGCCTCTTCTATCATATCAAGCAGGGGATCGGACAGGCGGCACGGCGCGGCATCGACTCCGTGGGCATCGATACCTGGGGCGTGGACTTCGGTCTGTTCAGAAAGGACGGCCAGCTGGTTGGAAACCCGGTCCATTACCGGGACAACCGCACAGACGATTATGACCGCTGTCAGGTGACGCCGCAGGAAGCCTACGAGGCAACCGGGATCGAGGTTGTATATTTCAACACGCTGTATCAGCTGAATGCCCTGGCCCGCAAACACCCGCACGTTTTGGCGGACGCCGATCACATGCTGCTGATGCCGGACATGTTCAACTACATGCTCTGCGGAGACATGAAGGCCGAATACACGATCGCCTCCACAACGGCCATGCTCAACCCGCGTACCCGGGCCTGGGACGAGGGTATCGTGCACAAGGCCGGCATACCGGAACATCTTCTCTGCGAAGTGGTGCTGCCGGGAACGCTGTGCGGCCTCCTTTCGCCCGGGGTCTGCGAGGATATCGGCTGCGAGGCGGTCCGCGTGGTCTGCATCGCGTCCCACGATACGGCCTCGGCGGTTGCAGCAGTCCCCACCCAGAAAAAGGACTTCGCGTTCATGAGCTGCGGCACCTGGTGCCTGCTCGGCACGGTGCTCGACAAGCCGCTGATCAATGAGCAGACGCAGGCCTGCAATTTTACGAACGAAGGCACGGTGGACGGGAAGATTCAGTTCATGAAGAATATCATGGGCACCTGGCTGATCCAGGAATCCCGGCACCAGTGGGCCCGTGAGGGCCGTCGCTATTCTTTTGGTGAGCTTGAGGAAATGGCCTCGCTGGCGCAGCCGTTCCGCTGCTTCATTGATCCGGATGCCCCCGAGTTTGCCAAGCCGGGGGATCTGCCGGCCCGTATCCGCGAATACTGCCGAAAGACCGGTCAGCCGGTACCGGAAGACACCGGGGCCATTGTGCGCTGCATCAATGAGAGTCTGGCGTTCAAGTTCCGCCGCACGCTTGAGAGCATGGAGGCGTGCACGGGGAAGAGCTACGACAGCATTAATGTGGTCGGCGGCGGCTCGCAGAGCCGGCTGCTGTGTCAGATGACATCTTCCGCCTGCGGCCGTGAGGTGATTGCCGGTCCGGTTGAGGCGACAGCACTCGGCAATATTGGAGTGCAGCTTATTTTCCACGGCGATCTTGCCGATATCGCGGAACTCCGCGCTGCCGTGGCCAATACCTGCGTGCTTGAGCGCTATGTGCCGCAGGATCAGGAGCTTTGGCGCCATGGATATTCGCGCTGGGAAGAGATCGTCTCCGGAGGCCGCTCTTGACGCGCGCGGAGCTGGAAGCGCAGCTGGCGGCGCCGGATGCGCAGGTACGGCTCGATGCGCTGCGGCAGCTGCGGGTCAAGACAGACCGCGGCGAGATTCCCCGGCCCATCCGGACCGAGGATACGAACAACCATGTGCATACGACGTACTCTTTCTCGGCTTACTCACCGGCCGGCGCAGTCTGGAAAGCATACCGGAGCGGCCTGGCGACAGTCGGCATTGTCGATCATGATTCGGTCGGCGGCGCCCGGGAGTTTATCAGTGCAGGCGACATCGTGGGCATCACGACAACGGTCGGGGCGGAAATCCGCCTGTCGTTTGCAGATACGCCGCTGGCCGGACGGCGCCTGAACAGTCCGGACGAGCTCTCCGCCGCGTATGTGGCCTGTCACGGCATTCCCCATACGCAGCTTGATCGTTTCGATGCGCTTCTCGGCCGCATCCGGGAGCTCCGGAACGAACGCAACCGTGCCCAGACGGAGAAGCTCAACGCGCTGCTGGCAGGCTCCGGCATCACGCTCGATTTTGAATCTGACGTTCTGCCGCTCTCGCAGGCAGAACGCGGCGGCTCGGTAACCGAGCGTCATCTCCTGTATGCGCTGGCCCGGAAGATCGAACAGTCAGCCGGCCGCGGCGAGCCGCTGATCCGGTTTCTGGAAAGCACGCTTGCCATGCCCGTTTCGGCCGGTGCACGCCGGCTGCTGCTTGATGAAGCCTATCCCAACTACACCTTCGACGTGCTCAATGTGCTCAAAAGTGAGCTGGTTGCGAAGTTCTTTATTGCCGGCGGCGCGGACAGCCTGCCGGTCGGGGAGGTTGTGCCGCAGCTTCGGGAAATGGGGATCATTCCGACCTACTGTTACCTCGGAGACGTCGGCGAGTCGCCGACCGGGGACAAAAAAGCGCAGAAATTCGAGGATGACTACCTCGATGAACTCTTTCCGGTCCTCCGCAGCCTCGGCTTCGAAGCCGTGGCGTATATGCCGTCCCGCAATACGGAAGCGCAGCTCTCCCGCGTGATGAAGCTGTGTGCTAAGCATGGCTTCATGGAGATTTCAGGCGAAGATATCAACCAGCCGCGGCAGAGCTTTGTCTGTGAGCGGCTCCGGGAGCCCCAGTATGCTCATCTCTCAGACAGTACCTGGGCGCTTGTCGGCCACGAACATGCTGCCGGACAGGATCCTGCAGGGGGTATTTTTGCTGCCGGAAGTGCAGACCAGGAACTGGATCTGCCCGGCCGTATCGCCCATTTCCGCGATCTGGGTCTGCAGTTCCGCAGGTAGGCCGGCAAAAAGCCGCTTCCAGTCTGAAACGACGTCCCGGAATGTGCACGTCTGATGACGTGCTCATCCGGGATTTTTGCTTCGCTCAGAGAAAATACGGTCAAATTGACGCCACAAGGCAAAGTGGATAAAATAACGTCGGGTTCCTGTTGCCTTGCGGCTTAAGGAGGACAGTTCGGAAGTTTGGTGTCCCGACGGACACGGGGGTTCCGGGGGCAGTGTGCATGCCGCCCGGCTGGTGATAGGGTGACGGCCTTTGGCTATTGGCACAACAAAGCGCAGACGGGGGAAGCTGCGTCCGATTCCAGTGGAGTTCATCATCTCTGCGGCGCTGATCGTCGCGGCGATTCTGATCATGCGTCTGGTGGCTTCGAACAGTATGCGGGTTGTATGGCTGTCGGTTGTGTTCGGGGTCTCGATTGCCAGTTTTCTGCTGCGCGACTGGTATAAGCAGCGCACGGAGCAGATTGCGGCCAGGCTTCTGGAACAGAACGCAGACAAGCTCGACCGCTCGGGGGGTGCTCTGACAGTGCCGACGGCAGTCTGCCGCTCCGGCGGGCGTGTTCTGTGGACGACGCCGGCCTTTTTCATGCTTGCCAGGCAGGAGGCGGTCGGCCACAACATCTATCATCTGCTGCCTGAGCTGACCAAGCCGACTGAAAACAATACCATTTCCATCCGGGGTCAGATGTACCAGAAACAGGCCATCCGGGCTGATTACGAGGGCCGGAGCTACCTGATCTACCGGCTCATTGAGACCGAGCATCTGTACGCGGCCGGGGAGCCGCAGTTCGTGTCGAGTCCGACAGTCTGTCAGATTCAGATCGACAACTATGATGACGTCATCCGGGGGGTACCCCAGAACAAGCAGTCGGACATCCGCACGGCCGTGGAAAGAATTATCGCGGCGCAGGCAGACGAGCTGCATGCGCTCTACCAGCTCTACGACCGTGACAAGTACCTGATGGTGTTCGAACGCCGCAAGCTTGGTGATCTGCTGAAGAACAAGTTTGCCATGCTGGCTGAGGCCCGGGCGATTGACACTGGTATCATGGGCGTCTATCCGACACTCAGCATTGGCGTCGGCCTCGGCGACCAGCCGGATACGGCAAACTCCAATGCCTGGAAAGCGCTGGAGATGGCCCTCTCGCGCGGCGGCGACCAGGCAGTGCTGAAAGGGGACGACGGCTTCAAGTTCTTCGGCGGCATTCAGCAGGGCCGGGAGAAGCGGACGCGCGTGAAGGCGCGCATGTTCGCCCAGGCGCTCCGCAGTCTGATGGAGCAGTCGGACAAGACCATCATCATGGGTCATCACGTGCCGGACCTTGACTGCATGAGTGCGGCGCTCGGGCTTCTGGCCTGTGCGCGGAGCATCCAGCGCAAGTGCTACATTGTGCTCGACCGTTCCAATGCGGCCATTTCCACGCTGGTCGACCGTATGCGGGAGAATCCCGCTTACCGCGGCGTCCTGGTAGATGCCGGGGAGGCCGCGAACATGATTGATGACAAGTCCATCCTGATTGTCGTGGATACGCAGATCGGCAGCCTCACAATTGCCCCGCAGCTTCTGGTCGAAGCCGTGACCACAGTCGTCATCGACCACCATGTGCGCGGCACAGAGTACATCGAGAATGCCACACTGTTTCTGCACGAGCCGTACGCCTCTTCGACGGCAGAGATGGTGACGGAGATCATTGAGTATTTCTCCGATGACGTGAAACTGCTGCCGCTCGAGGCGGAAGCCCTGCTGGCCGGCATCACCATGGATACCAAGGGATTCTCCTTCAAGACCGGAGAACGCACTTTCGAGGCGGCCTCGTTCCTGCGCCGCCTGGGTGCGGACACGACCAGGATCCGTCATCTGTTCCAGGATGATCTTGATGTCTACACAGAGCGGGCCCGCGTGGTGGAGAACGCACAGATCCTGCCGGACGGCATCGCCATTGCCACTTGTCCGCGCAATGCAGCTGCGCCGCAGCTCCTGGCCGCCCAGGCTGCGGACGCCCTGCTCGGCATCCGCGGTGTGGAGGCGTCTTTTGTCCTGTGTCAGACGGATGGGCAGACTATTATCTCGGGACGCTCCCTGGGTGTTGTCAACGTGCAGCGGATTCTGGAGAAGCTCGGCGGCGGCGGACACGCCACGATTGCCGGTGCGCAGCTCAAAGGAGTCAGTGAATCGGAAGCCAGGAGCCGTCTGCTGGAAAAGATAAAGGAGTACGAGGAGGAAGTCGGGTCAGGAACCCACGACTGAAGCCGCGGACAAAAGAGCCCTGTGCCTGCGCCGGCGGGTGCGTGGATGGGTTGCGACGTGCCGACCATGTTATCCGGGAACGTGCGGGCACCACTGGATCTTCAGACGGGTCCGAAGCTCCTGGGCAGGTTGGGGACTGCCGATCCGGATTAGCCTGCGAGCCACAGACCTGCCGGCCTCTGAGACGGCGGACCCTGCAACAGCAGGTGGACAAGAGCATCAGAGGGACTTCTGGAGCGGGTGCGAGTTCGTACTGTTCCGGGGCGGTCACAGGTATCGCGCCGCGGTAAAAATGACATCCCGCTGAACGTACGCCGTCCATGGTTGAGGAAATCCGCCTGACCGGCAAAGCTGTCCTGGCAGCCGGAGCGTCTCATAGCCGGCGCCAGGCGGGACTGTCTGCGGTCTGAACCCTTGACTGGGAGAAGATCACAGACGGCGTGACTGGCAGGAAACGCAGACGCCTGGAGGAACGAAGGGGATACATACAGCAAAAGGAGGTGCGGACTTTCCTCTCATGACGGAAGTCACGGGTATCCGGTCCGCGAACGTATGAAAGTCATTTTAAACGAGGATGTGGCCGGCAAGGGCAAGGCCGGAGATATAGTTACTGTCAGCGACGGTTATGCGCGCAACTACCTGTTCCCGCGCAAGCTGGCACGCGAAGCGAACAAGGCCA
The DNA here is from genome assembly GCA_014805015.1 of Clostridia bacterium. Lineage (GTDB taxonomy): Bacteria > Bacillota > Clostridia > Christensenellales > Christensenellaceae > JAAUYQ01. The sequence goes on from JAAUYQ010000036.1 coordinate 25,659, forward strand.
ATCTCAATGCCGCAGAGCAGACAATTGCCGCGGCGCGCCACCGCCATGAGAAGGCCAAGCAGGATGCGCAGCAGGTGGCCCGTGACCTCGAGGGCAGCACAGTGACAATCAAGGCGAAACGCGGCAACGGCGGCAAGCTGTTTGGGGCGGTCACAGCCAAGGAAGTTGCCGATGCCATTGCTGACCGGTACGGATTCGAGATCGACAAGAAAAAATTCAATGTGCCGGTGATCAAGGAACTGGGAACATACGACGTTTCTGTTAAGGTCTTCGCAGAGGTGTCGACAAAGATCAAAGTGGAAGTCGTGGATGCCTGAGCAGGATGCTTCGCCGCGCGTTCCGCCGCACAGCGCGGAGGCGGAGAGCGCTGTGCTCGGCAGCATGCTGCTGCAGCCGGAATCCGTGGACCGTGCTCTTGCCGTGCTGCGCCCGGAAGATTTCTACAATCCCGCCAATCAGCGTATCTTTGCGGCGATGCGTGCGATGGCGAATGCGGGCACGCCCATCGATGTGGTCACAGTAAGCGCCCATATGGAGCGCGAGGGAACGGCGCATGAGGGCGGTTTCGAATATCTGAACCGGCTGGTGGATGATCTGCTCGGGACGGCGCACCTCGATCAGCATATAGCGCTGATCCGGGAAAAGTCGGCGCTGCGGCAGCTGATCAACATCTGTATATCGACCGCCCAGGACTCCTACGCGGGCCAGACGGCGTCGGAGGTGCTGATCGCGCGGGCAGCGGACGAAATCTACAAGATTGCTGTGGGCAGTGCCCGCGGACAGGTGATCCCGATCCGCGAAGCTGTGCTGCAGAGCTACCAGCAGATGTCGGTTGCCTACAAATCCAAGGGCGGCATTCTCGGTATTCCGACCGGCTTTCCGATGATGGACCAGATGCTCTCAGGGCTGCAGCCGACGCAGCTGATCGTCATAGCGGGCCGGCCGGGCATGGGCAAGACGAGTTTTGCGCTCAACCTTGTGGAGCATGCCAGCATGCAGCAGCAGGCGACGTGCCTCATTTTCTCCATGGAAATGAGCGCCGAGCAGCTCGCGACGCGTCTTTTGTGCTCAAACGCCCAGGTGGACATGCAGAAGACGAGGACCGGCCGCATGCACGTGGAGGATTTCAACCGTATGGGTACGGCGATGAAGCGCATTTCTGCGGCACCGATCTTCATTGATGACTCGGCGGGCATCTCCGTGTCAGAGATGACGGCAAAAGCGCGGCGTCTGCAGCGTAACGAGGGACTCGGGATGATCGTCATTGACTATCTGCAGCTGATGAGTGCCCCGGACCGCCGCATGGAAAACCGCAACCAGGAGATTTCGCATATTACGCGCTCGCTGAAGATCATGGCCAAGGAACTGAACGTCCCTATTCTGCTTCTGTCTCAGCTTTCCCGGGCATCCGAGAAGAGTGACGCCGGCAAATATCCCAAGCTCTCTGAGCTGCGGGAGTCCGGATCGATTGAGCAGGATGCCGATGTGGTCATCTTTCTGCAGCGGGAAGATTACTATGCGGAGAATCGTACAGAGGAGAATATAGGGAAGGCCACGATCCTGATCGCCAAGCAGCGCAACGGCCCCACCGGCCCGATCAACGTGCGCTGGAGCGGGGAATTCACCAAATACATGGAAGTGGATGCTGTGCACGGTGACATGGATGAGCCCCCTGGCGGCGGTTATGCATACGAGGAACAGGAGGTGCCTTTCTGATGCTGACGAACAAGTGGATCGCAGGGACCTGCGATATCTCTGAGCCGCTGGCGCTGCGGGAGGCTGTGTTCACCCGCGAGCAGAATGCTTCAGAGCCGGATCAGGACAGCCTGGACGCGCAGGCCCTGCACCTGGTGCTCTACGATGACGGCCGGCCGGTGGCGACCGGTCGCATCTACCATGACGGGCGCTCCTGGCGTATCGGCCGCTGCTGCGTGGAAGCACAGAGCCGCGGCCAGGGCATCGGCGATCTGCTGATGAAGCTGCTTCTGCTGAAGACCTTTTCCTACAATCCCACAGTGATCCGCATTCATGCCCAGCAGCAGGCCGCGCCATTCTATGCGCGGTACGGCTTCACTGCGGCCGGTGAGCCGTTTGACGAATCGGGTATCGCCCATGTGGAGATGACCGTGGACAAGGAGACGCTGAAGATTCCCTCAGCCTGCGGCAGGGTGAAGGGATTTTACGACTTTTTTGAACCGGCTGCAGCAGCCGGAACAGAAGACTGAAAAGGAGGCTGCGGCCTTCAGGCGGGCTGGCCCGCCGGCGGCAGGCTACGAAGAAATGACCAGGCTGGAAATAACAAAAGATCTGGAAGGCATGCGGACGACGGAAGCTGTCGTCCGCGCCTTTCCGGGACTGGCGGCATACAACCTGAAAAAGATGCTCAGGCAGGGTGACATCCGGCTCAACGGGGTCAGGATCCGTAAGGATTTCGAGACTGCGGCTGGGGACATCGTGGAGATATACCTGCCGGATGCTATCCGGGAGACTCCGCGGCTGGAGATCTGCTATGAGGACCGCAACATTATCGTCATCAACAAGATGCCGGGCATTCCTGTCCGCGATGCCGACGGCCGGGAGGATCTGTGTTCCATGGTGCGGATGCACATGGAGAATAAAGATGAGTACATTGAGGAGCTGGGCTGTATCCCGGTGCCTCTGGATGTGCTCGACGAATACACTGGCGGCCTGACACTGGTTGCCAAGAACAGCGACGCCTATGATTCCCTGCACGAAGCCGGCCGGCAGCGCCGTATCCGCCACGTCTACCAGGCGATTGTACGGGGCGAGCCGCCCCGGGAGTCGGGAGAGTTCCAGCATTTTTACCTGCGTGAGGGGCAGCGCGAGCACGTCCTCACCAACCGGCCGCCCGGCGCGGTTCCTATGTACACGCGGTATCATCTGCTGACGACCAGCGGTGAGTTCAGTCTTCTTGAGCTGGAACCCGTGACCGGTCTGCGTGACCAGGTCCGGATTCATCTGCTGGCCGTCGGTTATCCCGTTGTGGGGGATCCGGTCTACGGCGACCTGCGATTAAACCGCCGGCTGGGACTTCGCTATCAGGCGCTGTGGTCGACCGAGATGGCTTTTTCCACGGGATCGAACAATATCCTTGAGTATCTGAACGGCCAGTGGGTGCGCACTGACGACATTCATTTTCCGCTTGTCAATATAGGCTGATGTTTTCGCCGGCGCTGGCGGGGTATCGTAAGAGCGGCCTGCGTGGCCGGAGAAAGGAAATCAGGAGGATGCATTATGCAGTGGAAACGAATTGGACTGGCTGCGGCTGCGGGGCTGATGCTGCTCATGAGCGGCTGTGACGCAGCGGCCGACACGGCTGCAGCTTCGGATGCAGCGAGCGAAACGCCGGCAGCGAGTGAGAGCACAGTAACGGCCTCGGCGGCTGCGGCCGCCACAGATGACGCCGCGTCCGCTCTGGCGACGCCGGCGGCCGGTGAGATGATCGTGCCGGTGATCGGTACAATCGTGGAACTTAATCCGGAGGAACATTTTGTCACCGTGGCTGAAGGCGAAGATCTCTCTGATCCCTCCATGATGGTGTCTGCTCTTGTTACCGAGGACACATTGCTGTTCGATGCGACCACAGCAAAGACCATCCAGGAAGCGGATCTTGAGACCGGACAGATGGCGAGTGCCGCCCTCAGCCCGCAGATGACGCGTTCGATCCCGCCGCAGGCCCAGGCATTTGCCCTGATCACCAACCTGCCGGCCAACGGTGTGGCGAGCTATGTGGATGCACTGGATGTGATGACCGCCGAAGACGGCAGCACAGTCATTCTCAATCAGAATGCGGACCTTTACATTACGATTCCAGTGGACCTCGCCATAGAGAAGCTCGACAGTAGCGAGACTGTTCCGGCTTCTGACATAAAGACGGGCAGCCGCCTGATTGTCTGGTATGAAACGGTAGCGGAGAGCTATCCGGCGCAGACGACAGCCTCGCGCGTTGTCCTGGCGGATTAGGCAGAAAGGAAAAAGCGGCCGGCCGGCCGCTTTTTTGTCTCTGGGAAATCCGTTTTTCAGGCCTTGTCTTCGCAGCCGAGAACGTCTTTGATCTTATGCGCGACCATCTGCTTGATCGCCTCACGGGCGGGTCCGAGATAAGCGCGCGGATCGAACACGGACGGGTTCTGCGCAAAGAATTTCCGGATCGTGCCGGTCATTGCCAGGCGCAGATCCGAGTCAATGTTGATCTTGCAGACAGCCATCTCTGCGGCCTTGCGGAGCATCGCTTCCGGCACGCCCTGCGCTCCCGGCAGGTCACCGCCGTATTCGTTGATCATCTTCACGTACTCCGGCACGACGGATGAGGCTCCGTGCAGTACGATCGGGAATCCCGGCAGGATCTCAGCCACCTTCTCAAGAATGTCGAAACGGAGTTTGGGCTCGCCGCTGAACTTGAAGGCGCCATGGCTGGTCCCGATCGCGATGGCCAGACTGTCGACTCCCGTTTTGTCCACGAATTCCTGGACTTCCTCCGGACGGGTGTATGAGGAATCCTCAGCGCTGACTTTCACTTCGTCTTCGACACCGGCAAGGCGGCCGAGTTCACCTTCCACGACCACACCGTGGTCATGCGCATACTGCACCACGCGCCGCGTAAGCGAAATGTTCTCCTCAAACGGCAGGTGGGAACCATCGATCATGACCGAGGTGAAACCGCCCTCGATGCAGGAAACGCAAGTCTCAAACGAGTCACCGTGATCAAGGTGCAGGCAGATGGGCAGACCGGTATCCTCAAGCGCCGCTTCCACCAGTTTTTTCAGGTAGATCGGGTTGGCATACTCGCGGGCGCCTTTGGAAACCTGCAGAATCAGCGGGGCGTTGAGCTCGTTGCCGGCCTCGCAGATGCCCTGGACGATCTCCATGTTGTTGACGTTGAAAGCGCCGATGGCATATCCGCCCGCGTACGCTTTCTTGAACATTTCAGTAGTCGTGACTAACGGCATTCCGACTTCCTCCTAAATTGTATTTATCTAAAGTATAGAGACGCGGGGCCGGCTTTTCAAGCCGGCAGGTGCCCGCATGATGCCGCCTCTTGGGCCAGATGGAACCGAAGCGGAAGTGCCGCGGGCTATTGCATCTAAGTAATGCCCACCCTATAATCTAAAACAGAAAGAGCACTGTCTGTGAGGGCAGATTCGGAAGGCTCTATCTTTGGATTAAAGTCTCAACGGGAGGATTGATCAACATGGCGATAAGAATGGGCATCAATGGCTTCGGTCGTATTGGCCGCCTTGTGCTGCGTGTGGCGATGGAGCGTCCGGACATCGATGTGGTCGGCATCAATGATCCGTTCATTGATGCCAAGTATATGGAGTACATGCTCAAGTACGATACCGTGCACGGACGCTACCCGGGCAAGGTGCACCACAAGGACGACGCGCTCATCGTGGACGGCCACGAGATCAAGGTATACGGCGAGATGGATCCCATCAACATTCCGTGGGGCGAGATCGGTGCTGACTATGTGGTGGAGTCCTCCGGTGCTTTCACGACGATCGACAAGGCCAAGGCGCACCTCGAAGCTGGCGCCAAGCAGGTTGTCATCTCGGCACCGTCGGCGGATGCCCCGATGTTCGTCATGGGCGTCAACAACACGGAGTACAAGCCGGACATGACGATTGTGTCGAATGCATCGTGCACCACCAACTGCCTGGCGCCGCTTGCTAAGGTTGTCAACGACAACTTCGGCATGAAGGAAGGCCTGATGACCACTGTGCATGCCACGACGGCAACCCAGAAGACGGTCGACGGTCCTTCCAAGAAGGACTGGAGAGGCGGCCGCGGCGCAGCATTCAACATCATCCCATCGACAACGGGTGCAGCCAAGGCAGTCGGCAAGGTCATCCCGGCCCTGAACGGCAAGCTCACCGGTATGGCGTTCCGCGTCCCGACAGCAGACGTTTCCGTTGTTGACCTTACGTGCGTACTTGAGAAACCGGCCAGCTATGAGGACATCAAGGCAGCCATGAAGAAGGCCTCGGAGTCCCCGGAAATGAGCAACGTGCTGGAGTACACGGAAGACGCGGTTGTTTCTTCTGACTTCATCGGCGATCCGCACACCTGCATCTTTGACGCGCTGGGCGGCATCGAGCTCAATGAGACGTTTGTCAAGCTGATTGCCTGGTACGACAACGAGTGGGGCTACAGCAACAAGGTTGTCGACCTCGTTCAGTACATCAACAGTATCCGGAAGCTGTAAGGGTTTCCGTTTCAGGATTCATGTGACACGGAAGGCCGCGCCGGCCCGTGAGCGGAAAGGCGCGGCCTTTCTGCGCGTCCGGCAGAATGTATGCAGATTCTTCAAACGCTGTTCATACTTCGGCAATATTCACCGGATAGAATAAAAATATCGAAATGAGGAACACGCAGCCGATTAAGGAACACGGAGGAATGCGATGAATAATTACCCACTGAACAGCCGTCCAGACCCGCAGCAGACGGGCAGAACACAGCCGGCGCCTTGGCGGCCGAAGAAACGGAAAAAACATACTGGAGCGATTATTGGAGCCGCCTGCGCGGGTGTCGCCGCGGGCGTGCTGGTGATGAGCCTGTGGGCGCTGCCGTCCATGAAGCAGCAGCCGGCTGCGGCGCCGGAAGTGACGGTCAGCAGTGCTCCCGCGCCGGAAGAGACGCCCGCTGCGACGCAGATTGAGGGCGGTGCCGGCATCAGCATAACGAACCCCAACAACCCGGTACCGGAGATTGCGGAAACAGCCGGGAAGAGTGTGGTGAGTGTTCAGATATATAACCGTGCCTATGTGTCCGGTCAGCAGCCGATTGACCAGGCAGTGGGTGCCGGATCCGGTTTTGTCATCTCCGACGATGGTCTGATCATGACCAACCACCATGTGGTGGAAGGCGGAAACCGCATCCAGGTAGTCACGGCAGACGGCAAGGAATACGAGGCGGAAGTGGTCGGGTCGGACCCGAATACCGAAGTGGCACTGCTGCGCGTGCAGGGCCTGGATCTGCCGGCGCTGCCGCTCGGCAACAGTGACGAGGCCCGCACCGGCGAGATGGTGATTGCGGTCGGTAACCCGATCAATGAGTCACTGAATGGTACGGTGACGGTCGGCTATCTGAGCGGCGTCGGCCGGGAGATGGATCTCAATGATACCGGTGTGACAGTGCCGATGCTGCAGACAGATGCAGCCATCAACCCCGGCAACAGCGGTGGTCCGCTCCTGAACAGCAATGGGGAAGTCATCGGCATCACGACCATGAAAACGGTGTTTGCCGGCGTCAGTGACAGCGGCAACGCGATCGCTGCCGAAGGCATTGGCTACGCGGTGCCGATTACGACGGCAATGAATATTGCCAATCAGATTCTCGAAACAGGAAGTGTGCCTATGCCGGTCCGGCCCGGTATCGGCTTTACATACCGCCCGGTAGATGCGCAGGATGCGCAGATGTGGGGAGTGCCCCAGGGCATTATGATTGCGGGCGTTGCGTCCGGCAGTCCGGCAGACAGAGCGGGTCTCCGCGAACAGGATGTGATTGTGTCCCTCGACGGAGTGGATCTGACAGGCGGTGCGGAGGTACCGACCTTCGAATCGAAGAATGTCGGAGATGTGGTCAGTGCAGTTGTGTGGCGCAGCGGCCGCACATATGATGTCGAATTTGTTCTCGCCGATCTGAACAGTCTGGAGTAACAGCGGGAGAAAAAAAGGAAAGCGCAGGCTTTCCTTTTTTCCGTTCAGCGGCTGTGATAAACTAACGCCCATGCGACCGATTTATCTGGACAATGCCGCGACAACGCAGCCGCTCGCGTCGATTGCGGATTTGTATAAGGAGTACGCAGGCAGTCTGTGGCAGAACCCGTCTGCACTCTACCGGGAGGCGGGAGAGGTCCGCCGGCGGGTAGAGGAGGTGCGGCGGCTTCTGAGCGATTCCTTTGGTTCTCCCAGGCATCGCTGCCTGTTTACGAGCGGCGGGACGGAGGGCGCCGCCGCAGTGATCCGGGAAGGGGTTTCACGCCGGCGGGGCGGCAGCTACGTCTGTGCCGGTTTTGAGCATCCCTGTGTGGAGGAATCCTTCCTGGCGCTGCGATCAGGCGGGGCTGTGGTCCGCTTCGCGCCGGCAGAAAGGGGCGGCCAGACCGATCCGGAGGCGCTCCTGGAGCTGGTGGACGAAAGCACACTGCTTGTGAGCTGCATGCACGTAAACAATGAGACCGGCGCCCTGAACGACGTGGAAGCGATCGCGGCAGCCGTCAAACGGAAAAATCCGCGCACACTGGTGCACGTGGACGGCGTGCAGGCTTTTTTGCGTGAACCGCTTGAAGATGCTTCACAGATTGACTACTACACGGTGAGTGCCCACAAAGTGCATGCGCTGAAGGGAACCGGTGCGCTTTTTTACCGGACCGGCACACCGCTGAAACCGCTGCTGCACGGCGGGGGACAGGAGATGAACCTGCGCTCTGGCACAGAGAATACGCTGGGCATCCTGGCTCTGGGAGAGGCAGCGATGTTCTTCCAGGAGAAGGGCGCGGATGTCCGCCGGCGCCTTACCCATCTTCATGCACTTCTGACGTCGCACTTTATGGAGATGCCGGACGCTTCCGTGCTGACGCCGCCTAAGCACTGCAGCCATATTCTGTGCGTCACTTTTCCAGGTCTGCGCGGCGAAACGCTCCTGCACATGCTTGAAGAGGACGGCATCACGGTCTCGACGGGTTCGGCGTGTTCTTCGCGTAAAGGCAGGACGCGGATGGAAAAGGCCCTGGGCGTTTCCCGGGAGGAGGCGCTCGGTGCGATCCGCATCAGTCTCGGGGCGTTCTCTACAGAAGAGGAAGCAGAACGCCTGATCGATGCGGTGCGCACCAGGGCCGCTCAGCTGCGCGACACGATAGGGAGATGACATGGTTTTACTGCTTCGCTATGGAGAAATTCACCTGAAAGGGCTTAACCGTCCACATTTTGAAAAACTGCTGCGCGATGCTGTGCGGCGTGCCCTGACGCCGTACCCGCAGGCAAAAGTCAGCCGGGGCACCGGGCGCTTCTATGTGACCGGGCTCGAAGACAGTGAGCTGCCCGGTGCAGAAGCAGCGCTGCGCCGGGTGTTCGGCCTGCACTCCTTTTCGGAAGCGGTGGAGACGGAGAAGACGGACGATCTGCTGCCGCTCAAAGAAGCGCTTGCAGAGATGGCCCGCGAGTGGATGCGCCGGGAGGGCCGGGAGACAGCCACATTCAAGGTGGAGACGAAGCGGGCAGACAAGCGCTTTCCCGCCACCTCAATGCAGATTTCGGCTGATATAGGCGGCTATGTCCTGGAGCATGTGCCGGGAATGACGGTTGACGTGCATGATCCTGATCTGCGGCTGTATGCGGAGGTTCGGGAAAAGTGCTACGGCTATACCGGGATCATCCCCGGTGCTGGCGGGCTGCCGCCCCGCAGCAGCGGCCGGGCGATGCTGCTCCTGTCCGGCGGCATCGACAGTCCGGCTGCCGGCTATCTGATTGCCAAACGCGGCGTCGAGCTCCACGCAGTGCATTTTCACAGTTTCCCGTTCACTAGTGAGCAGGCTCGGCAGAAAGTGGTTGACCTGGCGCGGATTCTGAGCAGCATGACAGGACCGATCACGCTCAATGTGGTGCCGTTCACGGAGATTCAGACGAAGATTCACACAGACTGCCCGCCGGAGATGATGGTGCTGATTATGCGGCGCTTTATGATGCGGATCGCAGCTGCGCTGGCCGGAGCCCAGGAGTGTGCCGCCCTGGTGACGGGGGAGAGTATAGGGCAGGTGGCGAGCCAGACACTGGCAAGCCTGCGGGTCACCGACTGCGTAGCCGACATGCCAGTGTTCCGGCCGCTGATCGGCTTTGACAAGCTGGATATCATTGCCCTGGCCGAGAGCATCGGCACGTATGAGACGTCTATCCTGCCCTACGAGGACTGCTGCACCGTGTTCGTGCCGAAGCATCCGCTGACCAACCCGCATGAGGACCGGATTGCGAAGGCTGAGAGCGTGCTGCCAATAGATGAACTGGTGCAAAAGGCGGTTGCGGGGACAGAGACGTTCCGTGTCACTCCCTGACTGCAGTACTGAAGAACCGGCCGGAGCAGCGGGAGGCGCCCGGCCTGACAACAGGAGGTTTAGAAACATGCGAAAGGCAAGATCCACCGTCATCCTGATTGCGGCGGTGCTGTTCCTGATCACGGCCGCAGCCGGCTGTGCAGCCGACGTGGAGACGCAGGCAGACACTCCGCAGGTCAGTGCGGAGGCAGCGGAGGCAGCGGAAGCGACTTCCACGCCGACACCGGAGCCAGTTCCGGAGAGCAGCGTCATCCGTCCCGATGATCCGTCAGCAGAGGAGATCGCAGTGACAGTTGCCCAGACGGGCAGTGACGCGCTGATTCAGGCTGCGCAGGCCGGGGGACCTGTCCGTGTCGGACTGTCCGTTCCATCCCTGGCAGATCCGTACTATGCCCAGGTCCGTGACGGCGTGCAGGCAGCCTGCGATGAGCATGGCTATGAGCTGGTTGTGACCGATGCAACAGAGGATGCGGCCAAGCAGGCACAGGATCTGGCCACTTTTGCCCTGGAAGGGACAACGGCAGTCATTGCAAGTCCAGTGGATCAGGCCGCACTCGAGGATGCTGCCGCGGCACTTAACCAGGCAGGGACGATCCTTGTTTCGTTCGGAACGCAGAGCCAGGATCTTGACGCGCCGCGTTTCAGCGGCAAACAGGTGCCCGGAGCGAACTCTGTCTATGTTATGCGGGAGTACGATTATGGAACGTCGCTTGGGAAGAATGCAGCCACCTGGATCCGGGAAAAGCTGGGCGATACCGGAAACGTGCTCATCCTGACCGATGACACCAGCCTGCCGTCCTACACGCGTGCGAACGGTATGATGGATGCCATCATGTCGACGAGCAGCGATTCATTTATTATTGACCGTGTGACGGCGACAGACCGCGAGAGCGGCAGGGAAGCTGTCGCGGAAAAACTGGCTGTGATGCCGGAGATCAATGTAATCCTGGCCACGACAGACGCGGCTGCCCTCGGTGCGCAGGACGCTGTGCGGGAGGCAGGCCTGCCGCAGGAAACGCTTGATACAATCTACATCGGCGGCTCCGGTGGATCCACAGACGCCAGGGCCGATATGGCCAGCGGTGAAAGTCTTATCCGGGCGACCGTGAACCTGGCGCCGCAGCAGGTGGGTATCAACTGTGTAAATGCGATTGCTAACATCATCGCCGGCGGCAGCATGCCGGTCAAGGATGCAGTCATGATTGCCTACTGGACACCAATGGCCGTCACGCAGGAGTCGCTGACAGCGGACAGCGCGGCAGCGGACGCTGCTGCGGCCGAGCCTGCAGAAGGTGCGGCGCCAGCGGAAGAAGCAGCAGCGGCATCCGATGCTGCAGCTATCCCGGCATCCTGAGGCCTGACAGAAACAGAATACGACAAAAGCAGCCAGACCTGTGGAGGATCTGGCTGTTTTTGACTCTCATCCGCGCCGCTGAAATAGCGGGAGCTCAGAGGCGGGATCCAGTGGGGAACAGACTGGAGTTCAGGCAGACTGGGAGCTCGGAAGCGGGATCCTGTGCGCGGACCGGCGTTCGGGCATGGGCACGGGCTAGTGCTCAGTCCGCAACGAATTCAGACTGTCGTGGTTCCGAAAATTTAGCTCAACAGACGACATGGAACGCTCCATGGACGTACCAAATCTGTACGGCACTGAGCACTAGAGTTCGGGCAGATCGAGATCGCGGGAGCGGATCCAGCCGGCACGGCGCAGGGGAATCGCGATCAGCACCGTCAGGACTGCCGGCAGGACAAACTGCACAAGCAGGATTTCCAGGAGGATCGCAGCAGGTGCTGTGTCGTCGGCCATCGCAGCCCAGGTGCCGAACTGGCCGACGAGCCCGGAGGTGCCCATGCCGGCGCCTGCCGGGGTGTTGCGCATGGCAAAAAGTGCGGCCGAGAGCGCGCCGCAGACGGCACCGGCAGCCGTGGGCGGAATCCAGACCTGCGGCCGCCGCAAAATGTTCGGAAACTGCAGCATGGATGTTCCCACGGCCTGGGCGACAAAACCGTTCCAGCCGGTTTCGCGGAAACTGAGAACAGCGAAGCCGATCATCTGGGCGCAGCAGCCGGCGCACGCTGCCCCCGCGGCGATGCCGCTCAGGCCCATCATGATGCACAGGGCAGCACTGCTGATGGGCGCCGTAAGCGCCATACCCACCAGGGCGGCAACAACTGCGCCCATCGGAACCGGTGCCAGAATCGCAGCATCGTTGATGAGGCGGCCGAGCCAGGTCATGAAGCTGCCCAGCGGCGGGCCGACAAGCGTCCCGATCAGGCAGCCCGAGATGATGGTGGCGAGGGGAGTAAGCAGGATGTCGATCGGGGTCCGGCCGGCAATCAGGCCGCCGATCTCGCAGGCGGCGATGCCGGAAGCAAAAGCACCGGCGGGTCCGCCCAGCGCATAACCGTATGCTCCGGCAGCGGCACAGGAAAACACAACCAGCGGCCGCGCATGCAGCCCGTAGGCAATGGCGACCCCGATGGCCGCTCCCACGACCGGCGAATCCGCACTGACCACGTCCGCAAACGGCTCAAGGAAGCCGAGCCCGGGAATCTGCCCCAATTGTGATATGATAAGACCAATAATGAGGCTCGCGAAGAGTCCAAAGGCCATGGAGCCCATGCCATCTATGAACCAGCGTTGCAGCAGGTAGGTGACAAAGTTGCTGCTTGAGCTGCGCGCATAGCTTTCTGCAGGGCTCATGAATGTCTGTCTGCTCCTGTATCTTTGCCGATGTGGCATCTGAAACCTCCCCGGGCGGCGCCCGTGCTGTTGCATTTTCCCTCTATGAGACGTGCCGGCAGCTGAAATTCCCGCACTTTGTCAAAAAAAGACAAAAAAAGGGCTGCTGCCCGAGGCGATCAGATCGTCTTCNGGCAGCAACCCCTCTGCGCCGCTTTTCGCGGCTTCCAAATATGTTAGTCGACGATGTACTCGCGATCGCCGGTTTCCTCGTTGTCACCGCCAAGCTTAACGCCAGCAACTTCGCCCTTCTTGACAGCTGTGCGGAAGCGCTCGCCAACAGCACCCTTGTTCTGCCACGGCAGAGAATCCCAGTCAGCGTTGCCCTTCAGGATTTCGTCGAGGGTGTAGGTGCCGGCGCCCATCTTCGGTGCCTGAGCCTTTGCGGCGTCAAATGCTGCCATGATTTTTGCTTCGTTTGCCATGATTTTAACCTCCAAGTCGTGGATGTGCGGGCCGTCCGGCTCCTTGCGGCCGGCTGCGCAACCCGCAATTTCCTTATACTCTAGTATAAACTATTTAGGCCGCTGTTAACACCTTCGCTGAGGAAAAAAGAAAAAATTTGCAAAAAATGCAGGCGAGCTACAGTTACAAGCGCCCAAAAGATAAGAAAATAGGATATAGACATGTAGGAAAATCGGACAAAAGCCGGAGAACGAGGATTCCTGCAGATGCTGCCTATTCCGCCCGGCGGGCTGTGACGGAAGAGCGGGGCGCAGCACACCAGGCAGAGCCGGACAGTCACGCAGGCAAAAAAAGACCGCAGCGCCGGGCAACCCATTTCCCGGTTCTGCGGTCTTTTGCAGCAAGTAAGGTTTATTCTTCCGGTTCTTCTGGCGGCAGCGTCGGAACCATGGACGGAATCACGAAAATAGGCGGTTCTGTCGGCTCCGGCGGCTGCACAGTCGGCTCCGGCGTGTGGATAACCGGTGGCGGTGTCGGCTGCGGTGNCTGTACCGACTGCTGGGNTTCCGAAGGCTGCGCGCCGGCTGAGACCTCAGCTTGAGCACTCTGTGCCGGACTGGCAGCGGCACCCGGTCCGGTATGCACCTGGCAGTACTGGGAGGCATCCCCGGTGCGGCTGTCTGATCCATACCACTGAGAGTAGGGCGAATCTTCCGATCCGTAGGGGATGCCGGTGTACGTGGACGGGCAGTACTCCGTGGCCAGCTGATGCGTCTCAGCACAGAAGGTGTAGCCTTCCGTCAGCGGCGAGCTGTAACTGTGGCGGCCGTTGCAGCGCTCAGTCGGGACATCGGTGGCAGCAATCCAGTCATAGTTGGTGCTGCAGCCGCTCCCCGGAAGCAGGTTTGAGTATTCGCACAGTTCGACCTGCGTCAGGCCTGCTTCTTCGGGACCGAAGTCGAGAATGTCCCGGTCGGTCATTCCCTCGTGCAGCGCGCTCATGTAAGTGCGCCAGACGGGAGCAGCCACGCCGCCGCCGCTACCGCGGGCGAACGGTTTGAAGTTGTCGTGACCAATCCAGAGTGAGGACGTGAAGTACGGCGTGTAGCCGGCAAAGAACGTCCCCTTGTTGTCCACGACTGTACCCGTCTTGCCGGCTGTTGTCATGCCGGAAATGCGGGCATTGGTGCCGGTGCCGTGATCGACGGCGTCTTCCAGGGCATCGGTCAGCATCCAGCAGGTAGCCTTGCTGAATACCTGCCGCTGCTCACGTTCCTTTACGGCGTCCACGATCACGTTGCCGTTCGAATCCTCCACGCGGGTGAAAGAAATCGGCTCCAGGTATTCGCCGCCGCGGGCAATGGTGGCGTAACCGCCGGCCACTTCAATCGGAGTGATCGGCGAAGCACCGAGTGCGATGCCGACCAGAGTGCGGTCGATGTGATCAGGATCCACGCCAAGCGACTGCAGATACTGCGCCGAGGTGTTGATCGTCACGTAGTCAGCCAGCGTACGGGCTGCAGCAATGTTCAGCGAGTTGACAATCGCGTGTCTGAGCGACACCGGGCCGGGAGAACCCTTGCTCGTCTGCGGATAGCCGGGATCCGTCTTCGTGACCGTCCAGCCTGTGATCGGCTCCTGGTTGTTGGAGACGGAGGAGGCAGTGCCGTAGCCCTCATTGAAAGCAGGACCGTACACGGCCAGCGGCTTGATCGATGAACCGATCTGCATGGAGCCCATGTAGGCCCGGTTGAACGTTAGGGCTGAGTCCGGCGCCGTGCGGGATCCGACAATGACCCGGAGGAAACCGTCGTAGCCGAGTTCATCCCGGTTATCGATGACAACTGCGGCTGTCTGCGGCTGGATGATCTCGACCGGATTGCCCGCACCGTCTGTCGAGGTAACCGTCTTTTCCACCCCATAGGCAAAAGCGGGGTAGTCGTCCCATTCCGCCAGGGTGTTCTGGACCGTCTCCTGCATTTCCGGATCGATGGTGGCGTAGATCTTGTAGCCGCCCTGGCGCATCTCCAGCTCGACTTTGCTGCGGTTCTCACTGGTGTCCTCCAGACCCTCCTTGCGGAGCATGAAGGTCTGCACCTGGTGAATCACGTACTCGACGAAATGCGGGTACTTGTAAAGCGAGTTGGCCGGTGATTCCGGCAGGATGTTCATTTCCGCCGTCCACTGCTCGAGGAAGCCGTCCCGGAGTGTAAGATGCTTGGAGCCGTCCTCGTCGGTGTAGGACGACGGATCAAGGTACTGTTCGGCCGGAATATACGTCTGGTCGTACTGCTCCCGCGTGATCATATCGGCCCAGAGCATTCTCTCCGTGATGATGTTCATCCGGTCAATCAGGTACGGCAGGTTCTCCGGAAACGCGTAGGTGGCGCGGCGCGGATTGAAGCGCGTGGTGCTCTGCGTGATCGCGGCGATACAGACCATTTCCTTCAGGTTAAGCTGACTGAGCTCCTTGCCGAAGTAGTCCTTGGCCGCTGTCTTGACGCCGTAGACCGTGCCGCCAAGCGGAATTGTGTTGAGATACCACTCGAGAATCTCATCCTTTGTGTACTTCTCTTCCAGCTGCATCGCCAGATAGGCTTCCTGCAGCTTGCGCTTGTAGGACCGTTCGTTTGTCAGCAGGCGATTCTTGATCAGCTGCTGCGTGATCGTGCTGCCGCCCTCCACCTTGGATGAGCTCAGGTTGGATGCAAACGCGCCCACCAGACGGCGGAAATCGACGCCGTTGTGATCGTAGAAGCGGACGTCCTCCACGGCAATGACCGCGTTGCGCAGATCCTGGGGCACGTCCTCCAGTGCCACCCAGTCGCGGTTTTCTGTGCCGGTGTAGGTAGCCAGCAGGTTGCCCTGCTGATCATATATGTACGAACTCAGATTCTGGTTCTCGATTTTCTGCGTGTCGAGCTCGGGCGTGGTTTCCAGGTAAGCGTTGGCCACACCGACGACACTGCCGAAACCGGCCACGACGACGACCAGGACGACCACGAATGCGATCTTGATGACGGACAGGATCACGCTCAGCACAAAGTTCGGGCGCTTGTCCCGGGGACGGAACAGGCTTTTCCGGCGTTTGCGGTCCGACTGCACTTCCGTGACATCGGTCAGTTCACGTGTATCATCCGAGACACCGCCCTTCGGGGTCCCGGTTTCGTAAAAATCATCCTTCTGCAGGATAACCGTTTCCTCCTGGGAAGTCGGCGGACTCTGCTTGTCCTTATTCCGGCCCAGCAGGCCTCTCCTGTCTTCTGTGGAACCCATTTGCACCTCCATTTCTCAAGATTATCTGAAAAAAATGACAAAGCTACTTTACGTTGTATTTAGACGTGTATTCCCGTGGAAAATGTTCCATTGTAACACGTTTTGGCGGCATGTCCAAGGCGGAAATCAGACCCGTGATACGCTGTCACCGGATCCGGTGCGGCCGGCCGCCTGAGGAGCTGAACTGCTTCCAATCTATTCTATCGGACAAATGCGACATTTCTTTATCCGACCTGGCTGCCNGACACAGCAATATGCCCCGGACGAACGGCCGGCCCGGTCGCTGCGGCGAAGAGGTCCTTGGATCCAGAGAAGCTGCGGAACGTGATAAGATAATTTCATGAACATTGCCATTGTTGACGATCAGCGGGAGGCTGCCCGGAGGCTGCAGGAACTTGTGATGAGGTATTTGCGGCAGCGCCACTTCCCCGAAGTGAATGTGGACAGCTTCGCCTCCGGCGAGAAGCTGCTTCCGGTCTGGTCAAAATATGATGTCGTTTTCCTGGATATTGTCATGCCGGGGCCGGACGGGCTCGAGACGGCACGGGCTCTGCGGGCGAGCAGCTACCGCGGTGAACTGATTTTCACCACTGTGCTCCGGGAAAGCGTTTTCGAAGCGTTCAGTGTGGATGCCGCAGATTACCTGGTGAAGCCTATCGATCCCGTACGTCTGGCCAGGACAATGGACCGCCTGCTGCCGCCGGCCTGGAATGGGCGCCGGATCCTCGCTGAGCAGGACGGCCGTTCGCGCATTGTGGATCTGCTGGGCCAGGAATACTGCGAAGTGATTGGCAGGAAGATCTATCTACACCAGCAAGACGGCACAGTCTCCGTTGTGCGCGGACGGCTCGCCCGCTTTGCCGAACAGGCCGGACCCGACTTTTTCCGCTGTCACCGCAGCTACCTGGTTAACCTGGGTGCTGTTGCCGGATACGATACTGAGTGCATCGTGCTGCGGAGCGGCGCCCGTATTCCGCTCTCGCGCCAGCGCGGGTTGCCTTTCCGCCGAGCTCTGCTTGAGTACCTTGGAGGAAAAACGAACATTGGAAGCAGCCTGGACTGAAAGCGTGTCGGTACTGCTGCCGGGCATTTTGCAGTGCCTGATGGCGGCCGGAGTAAGCCGTACGCGACTGCCGCTGACAGCGGTGCTCGCATATGAAGCCGGACTGCTGTTGCTGCTGCTCGCCGGCGGGACGCTTGGTTCCGCGGCGCTGGCGCTGCAGATCGTCCTTCTGTGCGCAGTGATGCAGTATATTGCAAAGGCGCCGGGTCTGACTGCAGCTGCCTCAGCGATCCTGGCTGTGACGCTGACGTGGCTCTCTTTCGGCATTGTCAGTTCACTGATCAGTCTGTTTGTGCCTTCGATGCCAGAGCCGCTGCCGCTGTGGCCGGGAATAGCCTCGGCTGTGGCTGGATGTCTGCTGAATCTTGTTCTGTGCGTCGCGGTCCTGCGGCGTCAGCTGCGCGGCCCGTATTCGGTTAAACTGGCGCTCTTTATGCTGAGCCCGGTTCTGTGCGTGCTCGCGGTGGAGGAGCTGATGGCCCGCTCCCTTTACAGCACAGTGACGACAGATGCTCCGCTGCAACTGCATCTCTGGGCACTTGGCGCGCAGCTGGCTGGTCTCGCGGCAGTCTTCTGGACGCTTGCTGCATACCGGCGGCTGATGCGGGCGCTGGAAGCAGAACGGCGTCTGCAGTATTTTGCGGATGCCAGAGATGCTCAGCAGCGGCACATTGAAGCACTTCAGCAGAAGTTGTGCGAGACGCGCAGGCTGCGACATGACTGGCGCAATCACCTGTCTGTTCTGCGAGGGCTGCTGGAGAAAGGTGAGTATAAGCGCGCCCGGNCGTACCTGGAAGAGCTGGGTGCGGTGGCGGCAGAGACCGATCCGCCGCAGAGCTGCGGCCGTCCTGCAGTCGACATATTACTGGCAGAAAAACAGGCAGAAGCGGCAGCCGCCGGGATCACCATGGAGATTGATCCGTTCGAACTGCCGGAAAGGGTGCCCGACGATCTTGATCTGTGCATCATCTTTGCCAATGCGCTTGACAACGCGATCGCAGCTTGCAAGGAGGCTCCAGGCGAAAAGAGAATTGAAGTGCACTGCCAGCGCGTGCAGAATCTGATGTCTGTGCAGTTCATCAATAGCTGCGCTCCTGGAATCCAGCCGCAGCCTGGAATCGGGCTGGGCAATATCCAGTGTGCCGCGCAGAAGTACTACGGGGACTGTCTGCTTCGGATCGAGGACGGCAAAGCAGTCCTGGTGGTGCTTCTCGTCAGTTCAGAGCGGTTCTGCAACCATTCGTGACATTTCGCTTGAGAGCGGCGCTGCGGGCCGCTACGCTGAGCACAGAAATCCGAAAGAGAGGTAGAAACCATGTCATCGATTTCTGGAATCAGCGCAGCGCAGAGCGCTCCCGCGGCAGCGAGCGGGGTGCACCGCAGCGAAAATCCGGCTCCAGGTGAGCAGAATGCAGTCCGGGAGAAGCCGGCAGAGTTTAGGCATGAGACACCGCAGTCGCCCGGCCGATACTGGCTCGAGGCGGGAGCGGCAGGAGCTTCGCTGCGATTTGAGCCGCCCACAACCAGCGCGGCTTCTGCGGAGAAGCAGATAGAGGCTTCGCCGGCACCGGAAGTGGAATCCGGCCCCAGGCGTCAGGCTGCAGGTGACCCTGATAACGTGCCGACAAAAGAGGCCCGTCCGGAGCGGGAAGAAAGCCTCATGCGCTGCTCCACAGACGATGTGGACCGGGAGATTGAGCAGCTGCGCAGCCGTGTGCAGATGCTCGAGAGACAGGCGGCAGGGCAGGCCGAAGATGATGCGGGCAGGGAACTTGAAGCGGCAAAGCGGGAACTTGAGATGAAGGATAATGACGCGTACCGCCGGCAGCACGCTCAGTTCACCGACCTTGGCTGAAGACGATATCGCGGAAACATACGAAAACCCTGCTGCGGCGGGGTTTTGCTGTATGCTGACGGCCGCGTCTGCCTCTGCACATCGTTTCCGTGCATCTGCCGCGAGAAGCCACTCATTGCGTTTCGCTGCCGGTCCGGAGAGGGCGCACGTGCCGGCGTCCGGAATGACGCCTGAAGCCGGCTCTTCAGCCTGTCCAAAGCGGCCGGTGCGGTCATGATTCTGACTCGGCCAAAAGCGGTCCGCATATTTGGCAAGAAGCCGGAATTGCATTAAGATGTTACGTTAGGTGCGGCCCATCGGGCCGTGCCTAAATCTGAATGCACAATTGAGGTGAAGTCTTTATGTCGGGACACTCCAAGTGGTCTACGATCAAGAACAAAAAAGGCAAGGCGGATGCCGCGCGCGGCAAGGTATTCACAAAGATAGGCCGTGAGCTGGTCGTGGCGGTCAAACTGGGCGGACCCGATCCAGCATCCAATTCACGTCTGCGCGACGTGATCGCCAAGGCCAAGGCGAACAATATGCCGAACGACAATATTCAGCGCTCCATCAAGAAAGCCTCAGGAGAGCTCTCAAACGTGGAGTATACAGAGCTTGTCTACGAGGGCTACGGAGTCGGCGGTGTGGCAGTCATTGTCTCGGCTATGACTGACAACAAGAACCGCACAGTCAGTGATGTCCGGCATGCGTTTGATAAACACGGCGGCAGCATGGGCAACAGCGGCAGTGTGGCCTGGATGTTCGACAAAAAGGGTGTGCTGGTCATTGACGAGACTGCCGGCGAAGAGGATGCCGTCATGGAAGCCGTGCTTGAGGCCGGCGCCGAAGATTTCTCCTATGAAGACGGAGTATACGAGATTCTCACCAGTCCCGAGGACTTCTCTGCAGTCCGTGAGGCGCTTGAGGCCCAGGGCTTTGAATTCCTGTCTGCGGAACTCGACATGGTGCCGCAGAACACCATTGCGCTCGACGAATCGCAGAGCGCCAAGTTCATGAAAATGATAGACGCGCTCGAGGACAACGATGATGTCCAGAATGTTTATCATAACGCCGAGCTCGCTGATGTGGAATAAGTGAAATAGATGGAAATGTTTCAGGAGACGATGGACTACATTTCGCTGTTCATCTGTCTTTTTTCTATTTTCGTACTTTGCTGGGGCGTGGTGCGCTGCATCTTCGATTTCTTCCGTGGAGAATTCCGCCCAAAGAGCCTGCGGGAAGGAATCGCTTTTCTGATTCAGGGCAAGAACGCCCTGGGATTCTACATACTGCTCAGTCTGGAAATTCTGATCGTAGCCGATATTATTGATTCGATTGTGAAGCCGACCTGGGAGGATATCGGCCGGCTGGCTGTGATCGTCGTGATCCGGACCTTCATTTCGCATTTCCTTAATAAGGAACTGGCCGAGGGAGATGAGCAGCTGGCGCGGGAGCGCGAGAACGCTGAGCGGGAAGCCCAGGGAAAGAGCACGATGCCTGCAGACGGCAGCAGATAGCTTCAGGCAGCCGCAAGCGGCGGGGAAGAGAGGATTACACATGGAAGAACTGGATGTGCGTTCAGCCGCGGCAGCAGCAAGGGAAGCAGCCGCAGCGATGGCGCAGCTCGGCACCTTTGCCAAGAACAGTATCCTGGTGAAGATGGCTGACGAAATCCACCGGGACCGCGACTATATTCTGCAGGAAAATGCCGCGGATGTGGAGCAGGCCAGGGCGGCCGGCCGTCCGGAATCGCTGATTGACCGCCTGCGTCTGGATCCGGCGCGCATTGAGCAGATCGCTCAGGGGTGTCTTGATGTAGCAGCGCTGCCGGATCCCGTCGGCGAGACGGTACACGGGGAAATGCGCCCCAACGGTCTGCAGATTATCAAACGCCGGGTACCGATCGGCGTGATCGGCATTATCTATGAGTCGCGGCCGAATGTGACAGCGGACGCCGCGTCTCTCTGCATCAAGTCCGGCAACAGCGTGGTCCTCAAGGGCGGCAGCGATGCAGTGCGGTCTAACCTGGCGATCGCGGAAGCCATGGTCCGCGGCGGCGAGGCGGCCGGCATGCCGGTCGGCGCCCTGTCCATGATCGGAGATGTCAGCCGCGAAGCGACGACCGAGATGATGAAGATGAACGGTCTGATCGATGTGCTGATTCCGCGCGGCGGCTCCGGTCTTATCCAGACTGTAGTGCAGAACGCCACTGTGCCGGTCATCGAGACCGGCACCGGAAACTGTCATATCTTCGTGGACAAGACAGCCCATCTCGACATGGCAGTGGATATTGTTGTCAATGCCAAGACCTCACGTCCCGGAGTCTGCAATGCAGCGGAGAGTCTGCTGGTGCACAAGGACATCGCCAAGGACTTCCTGCCGGTCGTTTTTGATGCGCTCACGAATGCCGGCGTGGAGATCCGCGGCTGCGAGCTGTGCCAGAGGTACGGAGCCAAGCCGGCCACGGAAGACGACATGGCCCGTGAGTACCTGGATCTCATCATCTCGGTCAAGGTGGTGGACGGTATTGACGAGGCGATCGATCATATCAACAGGTACGGGACAGGGCACAGTGAGGCTATTATCACCGACTCCTATACGAACAGCCGCCGGTTCCAGGATGAAGTGGACGCAGCAGCAGTCTACGTTAACGCCTCAACGAGGTTCACAGACGGATTTGAGTTTGGCTTTGGGGCCGAAATCGGCATCTCCACGCAAAGGCTGCACGCCCGCGGGCCGCTCGGACTTGCGGATCTGACGACGATGAAGTATCTGATCGAGGGCAACGGTCAGGTGAGATAGACAATCAAAAAAGGCCCGGCCGGGCCTTTTTTGATTGTGCGGATTTCCTGAGATCAGTGATCAGCCGGACGGTCCTCCCACTGCAGTTCCGTGTTGCCGCGGCCGGAAAGACGCGTCAGACGGCGCAGCCGGCTGAGGATTTCCGAAGTCAGCTCGCCGGGCAGCATGCGCCATTTCCAGTTGCCCATGGGCACGGAAGGGGTGTTCATCCGCGCCCAGGAGCCGAGGTTCATCAGGTCCTGGGCAGGTGTCACGCAGCACTCGGCCACGCTCAGCATTGCTTCGCGGACAAACCGCCAGGCAACGGTCTCATCGTCGACTGGTCCTACGTACTGCCTGACCCAGTCCTTTTTGCGCTCTGTGATGCCTTCATACCAGCCGCGCGTGGTGTCGTTGTCGTGGGTGCCGGTGTAGACGGCACAGTTCGGTACGTACTCATAGGGCAGATCGGAACTCGGCGGATCAGCCCAGGCAAGCTGCAGGACCTGCGTGCCGGCGAAACCAGTGTAGTTGAGCAGTTCCTTGACCGCTGGCGTTATGTAGCCAAGATCCTCAGCTATAATAGGAAGCTTCCTGATCTTTGCCCGCAGCGCATCGATGAGGGCCTTGCCCGGGCCCGCTTCCCAGTGACCGCTCAGTGGGGTCTTGCCTGCCGGCACGACAAAATAGGACTCGATGCCGCGGAAATGGTCAAAGCGCAGGAAATCATACAGCGAGAGATCGTGGCTGACCCGCTGCACCCACCATTCGTAGCCGTGATCTGCCATGTATTTCCAGTTGTAGAGCGGATTTCCCCAGGCCTGGCCTTCTTTGCACAGCGCGTCTGCCGGCACGCCGGCCGTGGTGCCGTCCTGCATGAGCATCTGCGGGTGTGCCCAGCTTTCACAGGAGTCCGGGGCCACGTAGATCGGCATGTCCCCAATAATCTGAATGCCCAGACGATTGGCATATGTTTTCAGCTCAAACCACTGCCGGTTGTACAGGTACTGTGTGAATTTGACCGTCTCCACTTCTGCCGCGAGCTGCAGCGCCAGAGTTTTGACGGCCTGCGGGTCTCTCTCGCGGATCGGTGTCGGCCAGTTCAGGTATGAGACATCTCCGAAATGCGTATGGAAAGACTCAAACAGGGCATAGTCTTCCAGCCAGTAGGATTCTTTTTCCTTGAATAGCGCAAACTCTTCCCGGTAGCGGCTGATGCCGCGGTCCGCTGCCTTGCGCAGCAGCGTTGGGCGCAGCCTGTGATTGAGACCGAAATCCGCCTCGCAGGAGTTGGAGCCGCCCTGGGTCATGAAAGCGTCCAGGTCTTCCGGATCAAGCAGGCCGTCATGCACCAGCAGGGAGAGATCGATAAAGGCCGGATTGCCGGCAAAGGCACTGGTGCTCTGGTAAGGACTGTCCCCGTAGCCAGGCGGATTGCACGGCAGGACCTGCCAGTAGATCTGCTCAGCGCTGTGCATGCTGTCGAGAAAACTGTAGGCTTCGCTCCCGAGGGTGCCGATACCGAACGGTCCCGGCAGGGAAGATACGTGCAGAAGGATTCCGCTTCCGCGTTTCATGTTTTTTCGGGCAGGGATGCGCCGCCAGTGGACGGTGAGGAACTGCCCTTCACTCCTTTCTGTCGATTCCGGCATCCTGAATCCTCTGACTGCGAGGTCTCTTACTCCTTAATGCTGCCGAGAAGTTCCCTGGCTCTTTGGATGTGGCGGGCAACAGCCGCCGGAGCCGGGCCGCCGGCAATCGAACGGGCGCTGACGCAGGTTTCGAGAGCGATGGCCTCGTGAATATCTGATCCGAAGTGCGGCGAAAACTCCTGCAGTTCCGCAAGGGACAGGTCACCGATGGCGCGGCCCTGCTGCTCACAGGCGAGCACCAGCCGGCCGATGATCTCATGCGCGTCACGGAAAGGCACGTCGTGACGAACCAGGTAGTCAGCAGCATCGGTGGCATTCGTGAAACCGCGCCCGGCTTCTTCTTTCATCCGGTCCTTGCGGAATTCGGCTGTCTCAAGCATGCCGCGCACAATCAGCAGACTGTCGGCGAGCGTGTCGGCGGCGTCAAAGAAGCCTTCCTTATCCTCCTGCAGATCCTTGTTGTAGGCGAGCGGCAGCCCCTTCATCACGGTCAGCATGCCCATCAGATCCCCGTAGACGCGGCCGGTTTTGCCGCGGATCAGTTCTGCCATGTCCGGATTTTTTTTCTGCGGCATGATCGAAGAGCCGGTAGAGTAGGCGTCTGAAAGCGATATCAGCCCGAATTCATTGCTGGAGTACAGGACCAGCTCTTCGCAGAGCCGCGAAAGATGCATCATGCAGATGGCAGCGGCCGCGAGAAATTCGAGCACAAAGTCCCGGTCGCTCACCGCGTCGAGACTGTTGCGGCTGATCTGCGCAAAACCCAGCTCGCCGGCGACGACCTCGCGGTCGAGCGGGTAGGTGGTGGCACACAGGGCGCCAGAGCCGAGCGGCAGCACGTCTGTACGGCGGCGGCTGTCCTCAAACCGTCCGATGTCCCGGTAGAACATCTCGAAATAGGCCATCAGGTAGTGGGCAAGTGTAGTCGGCTGTGCCTTCTGCAGGTGCGTGTAGGCGCTCATGATAGTCTGCTCGTTGTCCTCAGCCAGACGGATCAGGGTTCCGCACAGGTCCTTGAGCCGGCCGATGATGTCCGAAGCGGCCTTTTTGGCGTAGAGCCGCATATCCGTTGCTACCTGGTCGTTGCGGGAACGGCCGGTGTGCAGGCGCTTGCCGGCCTCGCCGATCCGCTCAGTCAGAAGGCGCTCCACGTTCATGTGGATATCTTCATCGCCGACTTCAAAACTGACGCTGCCTGCCTCAATGTCAGCGAGAATGCTTCTGAGGCCGGCAACAATTTTCTCAGCGTCCCCAGCTGGGATAATGCCCTGGCGGCCGAGCATATTGGCATGCGCGATGCTCCCTTCAATGTCCTCACGGGCAAGGCGCTGGTCAAAACCGATCGAGGCCTCGAAGCGCTGGGCTGTGCTGTCGAGGTCCTGGGAGAAGCGTCCGCCCCACATTTTCTTTTCGCTCATAGGTCCCTCCTTTGCAGCGGCACACTCAAAAAGGCATGCCCTGCGGCATGCCCCTGCAGTTTCAGCTGTCTTTTCGGCCGCGGAGCGCCTGGGCCCTGATTCTGAGCGGGAGACTGTACAGCGTGATAAACCCGGCGGCGTCCTTGTGATCGTAGACGTCGTCCGCACTGAATGTCGCGTATTCCTCCTGGTAGAGGGAATAGGGCGACCTGATGCCGACGTGCGTGCAGTTTCCTTTGTACAGCTTGAGCCGAACCGTGCCGGTCACCGTTTCCTGCGTCTTGGTGACGAACGCGCTCAGGGCTTCTCGGAGCGGCGAATACCACATGCCGTCATAGACGAGATCAGCGAACTTCTGGGCAACCAGTTCCTTGTAATGCATCGTGGCTTTGTCGAGAGTGATCATCTCGAGGGCCTTATGCGCTGTGTACAGGATGCGTCCGCCGGGGTTCTCGTAGACCCCGCGGCTCTTCATGCCAACCAGCCGGTTCTCGACCAGGTCATCCACACCGACGCCGTTTTCGGCGCCCAGCTCATTGACACGGGTCAGTAGCTCCACTGCACCGAGCTTTTTGCCGTCTACGCTGACCGGAATGCCCTTCTCAAATCCAATTTCGCAGTACGTGACGCGGTCCGGCGCCTGCTCAGGCGTGTTGCAGATCATCAGCAGGTCTTCCCTGGGTTCGTTCCAGGGGTCCTCGAGATCTGAGCCTTCGTGAGACAGATGCCATATGTTGCGGTCGCGGCTGTAGTTGTTTTCCTTGGTCACCGGTACTTCTATACCGTGTCTGGCCGCATATTCAATCTCTTCCTCGCGGCTCCGGATGTCCCAGATCCGCCAGGGTGCGATAATGGGCATGTCCGGCGCAAATGCCCTGATCGTGGTTTCAAACCGGACCTGATCGTTGCCTTTGCCGGTCGCACCGTGACAGATGGCTTCTGCACCCTCGCGCTCAGCGATCTCCACGAGACGTCTGGCGATGAGAGGCCGGGCGAAGGCAGTTCCGAGCAGGTAGACGCCCTCGTACTCCGCGCCGGCCTGCAGGGTCGGCCAGATAAAATCCTCGACAAAGGGCTTTGTGAGGTCTTCAACGAAAACCTTCGAAGCACCGCTCGCCAGACCCTTTTTCACCAGGCCGTCCGTTTCTTTGCCCTGACCGACGTCGCCGCAGACAGCGATGATCTCTTCGGCTCCGTACGTTTCTTTGAGCCAGGGAATGATCACCGAAGTGTCCAGACCGCCTGAATATGCCAGGACGATCTTTTTGTACTGCTTTTCATCCATCTGTATCGCAACCTCCTGCACTGCTTATGACTTGTTCTTTGCCACTATACACGCAGGCGTAAGCCAAAACAAGCCGGCGGGGCTGTATCGCCGGCGGACGCCGTGGTATGATGGGACTGCAGTTTAAGGCGCCGGCCGCGCCAAATCCTTTCTCAAAGAGCGGCCGGCTGGGAATGATGCAGCGGACCTACGGCGGCCGCATACCGGCGTTCAGATTTTCCAAAGGTAGTATATTCTGTTTTCGAAGATGCTTTATCGCGTAAAGCGCAGATTTTTGCGGCATGTTCGCTGGTGTGGGATAATGGGCGCGAGTCCGTCTGCCTGCTAGAAAGAGACTCTGCATATGAGAATCATGGGAATTGACCCCGGTCTGGCGATAGTGGGTTACGGCGTTCTTGACGTGAACAGCCGGGGAGGCCTCACGCTCATAGATTTCGGTACGATTCTGACCTATCCAAAAGACCGGCTGCCGGTGCGGCTTCTGAATGTGGCAGCCGGTATGCGTGAGCTGACAGGCAAGTTTCAGCCGGACTGCATTGCCTTTGAGGAGCTGTTCTTCACCAAGAACGTGACGACCGGTATCAATGTCGCCCAGGCGCGCGGCGCCGCGCTGCTGGCTGCGGCCGAATACACAGAGTCGCTCTATGAATACACGCCGATGCAGGTCAAACAGGCCGTGACCGGGTATGGCAAGGCAGACAAGAAGCAGGTGCAGATGATGGTCTGCGCGATTCTGAATCTGTCAAAAATACCCCGTCCTGACGATGCCGCCGATGCAGTGGCGGTAGCCGTCTGCCATGCCAACATGCAGGGCACGCGGGGACTCGCGGAGACCATGATCAAATAGGAGGAATGCATGTTCGACTACCTTTCAGGCCGGGTGGCGGCCGTGGCGGCAGGTCACGTTGTGATCGACGTCGGCGGTGTCGGTTTCGAGGTCATCGCCGACGCGCAGACACTCGGGAGCGTGCATATGGGAGAGCAGTGCCGTCTGTATACGCTGCTCCGCCTGAGCGACGAGCGGCTCATTCTCTACGGTTTTCTTGAGGAGCGGCAGCGCGATCTGTTCCTCAAGCTTACAGCAGTCTCCGGCGTGGGTCCGAAGCTGGCGATTGCGGTGCTCTCGGCCCTCAATCCGGATGCGCTGGTGAGCGCGGTGGTCACGGAAGATGCGCAGGCCTTCCAGGCGGTTCCCGGCGTCGGCCGCAAGACGGCACAGCGGCTGCTCCTGGAGCTGCGCGAGAAAGTGGACTTCAGTGAGGCGGGCGATCTCGCTGAGGCAGCTGCCTCCCTGCTGGCTGCCGGCGCGCAGGATGCGGCCTCGCAGGCAGTGGAGGCACTCGAAGGACTTGGCTACGGACATGCGGAGGCCATCAAGGCAGTGGCCGCGGTGCGCAGTCTGGGCGACACGCCCGAGGAGCTCGTGAAGTTTGCGCTCAAGCGCTTTGGACCGAAAGGCTGAGGAGGACGCAGATGCCGGAAGAAATGCCCCGCGTGGTGTCCGGGATGCCGGAGATCAGCGAGCGCGCGCAGGACGGAGCGCTGCGGCCGCGCACACTGGCGGACTACATCGGTCAGGAAAAAGTGAAAGACCGGATGTCCATTTTTATTGAAGCGGCCCGCAAACGCGGCGAGTCGCTCGACCATGTGCTCCTGTACGGTCCGCCGGGCCTTGGGAAAACAACACTGGCGCATATTATTGCCAATGAGCTCAACGTCAGCATCCGCATCACGTCTGGACCGGCTATTGAGCGGCCGGCTGACCTGGCTTCGATCCTGACCAACCTGACGGCCGGGGATGTGCTCTTTATTGACGAGATTCACCGTCTTAATGCCAGTGTCGAAGAAGTTCTTTATCCGGCCATGGAAGATCATGCGCTGGATATCATTATCGGCAAGGGGCCGGCGGCACGCTCCATGCGGATCGAGCTGGAACCGTTTACCCTCGTGGGCGCCACGACCCGCGCCGGTATGCTGACTTCGCCGCTGCGGGACCGTTTCGGCGTTCTGAGCCGCCTCGAAATGTACAACAATGAGGAGCTCAGAACGATCGTGCGGCGTTCGGCCTCCATTCTGGCCATTGATGTCGATGACGAGGGTGCGTACGAAATTGCCCGCCGTAGCCGGGGCACGCCGCGGATTGCGAACCGGCTGCTGCGGCGCGTGCGGGACTACGCGGACGTGCGCGCGGACGGCCGGATTACCAAGGAAGCAGCCAGGGCGGGGCTTGACATGCTGGAGGTGGATCAGCTCGGTCTTGACCAGACAGATCACCGGATTCTCGACGCAATTATCTATAAGTTCTCCGGGGGTCCTGTCGGCCTTGATACCCTGGCAGCCACAACCAACGAGGAGGCGGGCACCATTGAGGACGTTGTTGAACCGTATCTGCTGCAGCTCGGCTTCATCCAGCGGACGCCCCGCGGCCGGGTGGCGACGGATCTGTGCTACCGGTATCTGGGCCTGGAAAAACCCGGCGGCAGCCGGCAGATAGGACTGTTTGAGCATGCAGACGACGGACTTTGATTACGAACTGCCGCAGGCGCAGATTGCCCAGACACCAGCAGAACCCCGGGACAGCTCGCGCCTTCTGGTGCTCTCGCGGGCGGACGGCAGGCAGGAGCATGTGACCTTCCGTAACCTGCCTGACTTTCTGCGGCCCGGGGACGTTCTGGTGCGCAACGTGACCAGGGTCATTCCGGCACGGCTCTTTGGAACCAAGGAAGGAGCAAACGCAGCCTGTGAGTTCCTGCTGCTCAGGCAGCTTGACGCTGCCGTCTGGGAGGTGATTCTCCGCCCCGGCCGGAAGCTGCGGCCGGGCAGCCGGGTACGGTTTGCACCAGAGCTGGCTGCCGAGATCCTCAGCAAGGAGGAGGGAGGCGTCTGCCGGGTACGGTTTGATTTTGACGGCGTTTTCGAGGAAATCCTGGACCGGCTCGGTGAGACGCCCCTGCCGCCGTATATTCATGAGCGCACAGCGCCGGCTGACCGTTACCAGACTGTCTATGCAAGAGAGGCGGGCAGTGCAGCGGCCCCCACGGCCGGCCTGCACTTCACGCCGGAGCTCCTCACGACATTGGAGCGTATGGGCGTAGAAATCGCCGACGTGCTGCTCCATGTCGGTCTCGGCACTTTCCGTCCGGTAAAGACGGATACTGTAGAAGACCATCACATGCACAGCGAGCATTATGAGGTTTCCGAAGCCGCTGCCGGGCAGCTTAACCGGGCGCGGCAGGAAGGACGGCGCCTGATCTGTGTCGGCACGACGAGCGTCCGGGTGCTCGAAAGTGCTTTTGACAAGGCTTCGGACCAGATCCGGGCCGGCAGCGGGGAAACAGATATTTTTCTCTATCCAGGGAAAACCTTTCATGCCACAGACGGCATGATCACGAACTTTCACCTGCCGCAGAGCACACTTCTGATGCTGGTGGCAGCCTTTGCGGGCCGCGAAACGGTCCTCCAGGCGTACAGCGACGCCGTGAGGCGCGGCTACCGGTTCTTCAGCTTCGGGGATGCGATGCTGATTTTCTGAGCGGGAAGCCGCCAGCTGAAAAGTGAACAAAAAAGGAGACCCTCTGCGCTCTGCCGCAGGAGTCTCCCTGTCTTTTTCCGCTTTTAGAGATCCTTCTGAAGCATCAGGATCTCGTCGCCGCCGAGAAGGTCACTCTGCATGCTTTCGCTCGCCACGAACCCGAGATTCTCCCGGTACGTTTTCAGTGCCTTATAGTTGGCGGGATCCACATTTACCTCCACGGACTTGATGCCCGACGATTTCATATCTGCAAAGGCAATGTTCAGCAGGGAAGTCGCCAGGTTGGGCGTGGCCTCCGGATCCACGATACTGATGCTGTAGAGAAAAGCGCAGTCAGGATCATCAAAGTTGCGCAGGAAGTACACTGAACCGAGCACTTCATCATATTCCACAGCCACATACACCCGGCCGTGCCGCAGCAGGGCGACAAGGTCAAAGATCTCAAGCGCGGCGTCTCCGTATGCTGCTGCGTCGATCTTCAGGAGTTGCTCGACCAGATCGTAGTCTCTTTCCTTTATCTGAAAATACTCAATCGCCATCAAGATCCTCCGTTCGTTCTGCAGGCAGTTGTGGGCGCCAAAATTCAGTAAATAGTATACAGGTGGCCCATATCCAATGCAAGGACGTGCCCGCGGTACCGGCTGTGAAAATGGCGCGGCAAATTTGGTATAATGTCGGGAGTGCAAATGAAGGAGCGCAACATGCTTGAATTTACCTTAGCGCCGCAACGCGGGGAAATGGTCGAGAGCCTCTGCAAACTCATCAGGATTGAAAGCGTCAAGGGCAAGCCTGAAACGCTGATGCCCTACGGCAAGGGCGTGTTCAACGCGCTTATGAAGATGCTGGGCATGGCCGACCATCTTGACTTTGACAGTGTGAATCTGTATTCCCACATGGGCTACGTGGACTATGGGGAAGGCGATGAGACGCTTGCGGTGCTGACACATCTGGACGTGGTGCCGGCCGGGGACGGCTGGACGTTCCCCCCATTTGAAGGAACCGTCCAGGACGGCCGCGTCTACGGACGCGGAGCCATCGACAACAAAGGACCAGCTGTGGCGGCCCTTTATGCACTGCACGCGATCAAAGAAAATGGCGTGGAGCTGGACAAGAAGGTCCGGCTTCTGTTCGGCTGCGACGAGGAAAGCGGCTGGGCTGACATCGATTTCTATAAGCAGACTGTCGGTGAGATCCCCGACATGGCCATCAGTCCGGACGCGGAGTTTCCGGTTGTCAATTCAGAAAAAGGAGCGGCACATTACCGGCTGAGCATGCCGCGGGAAAAATCGGAGGATGGCAGTTCATCGCGGCTGCTGAAACTGCTTTCCATTGAGGGCGGAGACCGCGTCAACGTTGTGCCGGCGACGGCCGAGTGCCTTCTCGACTGCCCCATTGAACCGGTCACAAAGCTTGCCAACCTCTTTGTGCAGGAGTGCCCGGCGCAGCTTACCTGGGAGCAGGCAGGCGAAAGCCAGCTGCGCTTCAGCTGCCGCGGCCGCAGCGCCCATGGCTCCAAGCCGCAGGACGGCGTCAATGCCGTGGCCTGGCTGATCCGCTTCCTGAGCACGCTGCCGCTGGCGGATGACTCCATGGGCCGCACCGTGCGCACGATTGCCAAGAAAATCGGAACCAAGACGGACGGCAGCCCGATGGGAATCAGCCGCGACGACGAGTCCGGCCCGCTGACACTGAATCTTGGTTTTATCCATACGCTGGAGGACGCCGTCGAGTTTGGTCTGGATATCCGCTACCCGGTCTCCGAGCCGGAGTCGTTTATCACCGAGCATGTGAAAGCGGCGTTCGATAAATTTGACCTTGAGAAAACATCGTCGCTGCCGCCGCATTTCGTGGCGCCGGACAGTGACCTGGTGACCGGACTACTGACCGCCTACGAGGATGTCACCCACGAAAAGGGGTTCTGCATCAGTATGGGCGGGGCAACGTACGCACGGGCTTTCCCGAACTCCGTAGCCTTCGGGCCGCTGTTTCCGGGTCAGCCGGCGACCGAGCACCAGCCGGATGAATATATAGAAGTGGATTCGCTGGTCAGGGTGGCTGACCTTCTTGCTGCTGCCATCGTCCGGCTCTGCGGGCGCAAATCCCGCTGACACAGAAAGGAGAGGGCCTAGAGCCCTGTGACATATATGAAGAATCTCACCAGCGAAGAACTGCGGGACATGTATCTGCGTTTCTTCCAGAGCAAGGGGCACTCGGTCATCCGCAGTGCCTCACTGATTCCGGAGAACGATCCGACTGTGCTGTTCACGACGGCAGGCATGCACCCGCTGGTACCGTACCTGCTCGGCGAGCAGCATCCGGCCGGCTTGCGCGTCACTGACGTGCAGAAGTGCGTCAGGACAGGCGACATCGACGAGGTGGGTGATGAGTCACACTGCACTTTCTTTGAGATGCTCGGCAACTGGTCTTTCGGAGACTATTTCAAAAAGGAAGCCATTGACTGGAGCTGGGAATTTCTGACCAGCGACGAATGGCTTGGGATTGATCCCGACAAGCTGTATTTCACCTGCTTTGCCGGCGACGACGACG
Organism: Clostridia bacterium; assembly: GCA_014805015.1. Taxonomy (GTDB): domain Bacteria; phylum Bacillota; class Clostridia; order Christensenellales; family Christensenellaceae; genus JAAUYQ01. Next base: position 58,264 of record JAAUYQ010000036.1, read on the forward strand.
TGCCTCGGGACATGGAATCCTATGAAGCCTGGCGCTCGCACGGCGTGCCGGAAGATCACATTTTCTTCCTTGGCCGTGAGCACAACTGGTGGGGACCGGCCGGTCAGACAGGGCCCTGCGGTCCGGACACCGAGATGTTTCTTGACACCGGCAAGCCGGCCTGCGGCCCGGACTGCTCGCCGGCCTGCAGCTGCGGCAAGTATCTTGAGATCTGGAACGACGTCTTCATGGAATACAATAAGCAGGCAGACGGCACCTATGTGCCCCTGACGCAGAAGAACGTCGACACCGGCATGGGCCTCGACCGCACCATTGCAGTGCTGCAGGGCAAGAATTCGGTCTATGAGACAGACGTCTTTGCTCCGATCATAGCTGCTGCTGAGGAACTCTCCGGCAAAAACTACGATTCGGCCGGCGAAGAGGACAAACGGGCATTCCGCATTGTGGCGGACCACGTGCGCTGTGCGGTCTTCATGATCGGGGACGAAAAGGGAATAACGCCTTCCAACGTTGATCAGGGCTACATCCTGCGCCGCCTTCTGCGGCGGGCGATCCGTTATGCCGGCAAACTCGGGATCCCGCAGGGAGAGCTTTCCCGCGTGGCCCGCGCTGTGATCGGCAAATACGCGGCGCCTTATCCGGAGCTGAAGGCGAATGAAGCGCGGATCATCGATGAGATTGACAAGGAAGAGGCGCGCTTCCAGAAGACCATTGCCCAGGGCATGCGTGAATTTGAGAAAGTGGCTGCCCGCAGCGAAAACGGCATGATTGACGGCACCAGCGCCTTCCACCTCTACGACACGTTCGGATTCCCGATCGAGTTTACGCTTGAGCTCGCGGAGGAACGCGGCATCAAGGTCGACATGGACGGCTTCAGCAAGGCATTTGCCCATCACCAGGAGCTCTCGCACGCCGGCGCCGAGCAGCGTTTTGCCGGCGGACTTGCGGACACCAGCGAGCAGACGGCGAAGCTGCACACTGCGACGCACCTGCTGCTTGCCGGCCTGCGGCATTTTCTCTCGGATGATATCAACCAGAAGGGCTCGAACATCACGGCCGAGCGGCTCCGGGTGGATTTCAACTTCCCGCGCAAGGTCGAAAAAGATGAGCTTAAGCAGGTCGAAGACTACGTGAACGAGGCCATAGCGGCAGCCATTCCGGTGGAGATGGAAGAAATGCCGCTTGAAGAGGCCCGTGAGCGCGGTGCTGTCGGCGTATTCGACTCCAAGTACGGGGAAGTGGTGAAAGTCTACACTGTTCCCGGCTATTCGATGGAAATCTGCGGCGGTCCGCACGCAGCCAACACGGCTGACCTCGGCCACTTCAAGATCAAGAAAGAGCAGAGTTCAAGCTCCGGCGTGCGCCGGATCAAGGCTGTACTGGAATAGGGAGACCGGAACCGCTATGGAACTGCGGCGCATGTGGCACTATCCGCAGATGATTGTGCTCTTTGCTGTCTCGACAGCAGCCTTCGCCCTGGTATCACTGTTTTGCAGTGATTTTACCCTCATCCCCGGCTACAGCAGCGTGCGCCCCGTCAACGGGCTGCCCGTGACGCTGGGCCTGCTGTTCGGACCAGCCGGAGCATTCGGCTGCGCCGCCGGCAACGTCATCGGTGACGTCTGCCGTCACGAGCTGAACTGGGCCAGTATCGGCGGGGCTGTGGGGAACTTTCTCTTCGCCTGGATTCCGTACCGGTTGTGGTACGTGCGGGAGTACCGGGTGGGACGTGTACTTCCGAACATCTTCAGCTGGCAGCGCCTCGGCGCGTTCTGCCTTCTCAGTGCGCTTGGCGCCGCGGTCTGTGCCCTTGTCGTGTCGCTTTCGATTGTGCTGGTGAGCGGAGATCCTTTCTGGGATACGTTCGGGCTGATACTCGGCAACAATCTTCTCGGGGCCTATGTGGTCGGCCTGCCGCTCTTTGCCGTGCTGCCGATCCTGGTGAATGCCATCGGCGCCTACTGGCGAACGATCATGCGGAGAAGCTGGGAGTGAAGGCGGACCCGGAGCGGAACGTCCATCCCTTTGCGCCGGTCTTTGACAGCGCCTCACGCGTCCTGATCGTGGGGACGTTTCCGTCTGTTATTTCGCGGCGGCGGAATTTCTACTACGGCAATCCGCGCAACCGTTTTTACCAGGTGCTGGCCGCCCTGTTTCACGCACCGGTGCCGGGCGGTGTGGAAGCCAAAAAACAGTTTCTTCTTGACCACCATATCGCGGTATTTGATGTGCTCGAGTCCTGCGTTATCCGCGGCTCGAGCGACGCCTCGATCCGCGAGGCCTGCCCTAACGACTTCAGCCCGATCTTTAACGGCGCTGAGATTGCCTGCACGTTCGCAAACGGACGCACAGCGCAGCAGCTCTGCGAACGGTATGTGACGCCGGCGGTCTATCTGCCGTCGACGAGTCCCGCGAACGCCTCATACAGTCTGGAGCGTCTGATTGACGCCTGGTCTGTGATCGTGCCATACCTGGAAGGCTGAGAGGCGGGTACCTTCAAACTGCATACGGATGCGGTCTGCAGCTTCTTCCGGCTGGAGGCCGCCTTTTCATAAAGTCCTGTGCTGCGGCAGTCTGGTCCGCAGTCTGGAAAGGATAGAGATGAGCTTCGGATTGTCCATCAGTCTGTTCTTTATCATCGGCGTCTTCTACATCGTGATCGTGGAGTTCTACACAATGATGTTCCGCATCACTGGTCTTACGCGCGAGAAGGCGCGGTTCCAGGTCATCTCCCTGCTGACGAACAGCGGCTATTCCACGGAAGAAAGCGAACTGGTCGTGAAGGTGCTGCCGCGCCGGCGCATTGCCCGGACAATCATGCTGTTCGGCTACGTCTTCTCGATTACTATCGTCAGTGTCTTTGTCAACGCCATGATGGCGCTGCCGAACAGCGAGAAAGAGGAAGTGTGGATTCCGCTCCTCGTCGTCTGCATCCTGTTTGTCATTTTCATGCTGGTGCGCCGAATTCCGGTGGTGCGTGAAGCCTACAATACGCTGCTTGAGGAGCTTGGACGCAAGTGGCTGCACAACGATGACGGCAATCCGATCCTGCTGCAGGAGGAGTTCCCGAAAGGTGTGATCGCCGCCGCAACACTGAACAAGATGCCGGCGGACATAAACGGCCGGACGCTGCGGGAACTGCAGCTGCCGGAGAAATACGGTCTGCAGATCGTTTATGTGCGGCGGGACGATGCTGTCCTGGTGAATCTGCCGTCGGACATGAAATTCCAGGAACGGGATGAAGTCGTCGTCTACGGTCCGATGAAGAACATCCGCAGCATTTTTGCCTACGAGCCGGCGGCGCAGCAGGACGATCTGAAGGAAGCCTCGCGGCCGGTCTCGGCCAGTGAGTTTATCCACGATCAGGATGTGAAGAATGCGCGCCGGGCAGCGCACGCCGAACGCGCCCGGGAAAAGCAGGCGGCGGCGAGACCAGCGTCCGGCGGGCCAGAGCCGAAAAAGCAGAAGCCAGTATCCGGCGGGCCAGAATCAAAGGAGCAGAAACCGGCATCCGGCACAGCAGAGTCTGAGGAGCAGAAGCCGGTCCCCGGCGAACCAGAGCCGAAAGACCAGAAGCTGCAGAAGGCACAGCCGAACCAGGTTCCGGAGCCCGATCGAGCCGCTCCGCAAACGATGTCTGCCGGGCCGGCAGGCAAAGCGGCGCCGTCTCCGGCCAGGGACGCCGCTTCCGGCAGCGCAGGCAGCGGCCCGGCTCCGGACGCAGATGCCGCCGGGCAGACTGGGAAAGGAAGCAGCTAGACGCCGCCGTCCCTTGTGATGGGCACGTGATGGTCGGCAAGCATTCTGAGCAGATCCTCGCCGTAAATGACCTGATTGGTCATGCGGAACGTTTTCACCGGCGTGCGGATGATCAGCAGATACCGGGTAATGCGGGCCCCCTCGATGTCCTCGTAGTGGACCAGGCGCTTGACGCCCACTGCGGACACGCAGGTCAGATATCTGTCCTTAACCTCAATGCGCCAGACGAGAGCGAGGAGCAGGGCGTAGATGGCCGCGGCGGCCAGAAGCGCGCTCACAAGGATATTCGCTGCATCCGCCGAGTGCCAGATCAGCATGGACAGCAGCAGACTGCCGGCGAGAGCCAGCAGGACAACCGCGATCCACAATGTGAGCCGCGGGTAGCGGACAGTAAAATCCTGCCTGTCCTGCAGAACGGGCACGAGCTCATGACGGGCCGCGTAGAACACAAACTGCAGTGCCGCGGCTGCGAGTATGATACTGAGGACAATCTGTAGCCACATGTGCTTTTCCCTTCCAGCTGTCCGAGCGATTCTACTCCGGGCTGAATGCCGGTCCGGTAGCGCCTGACGGCAGGAGCGGCCGTACCCCCGGCCTGGGACCTTCCCAGGCCTGTAATGCGAATATTATACACCGCCGCCGTCCGTCCGGCGGGATGGAGAGGCTCCCGGCCGCAGGTGTATAATGGGAGCCATCAAAGAAAGGAGAAGGTCCATGTGGAAAGAGTTTAAGGAGTTCATCAGTCGCGGCAGCGTGATTGATATGGCCGTAGGTATCATCATGGGTTCTGCGTTCACGGCGATCGTGAATTCCCTGGTGAGTGATATCCTGATGCCGATCATTGCGCTGTGCACCGGTGGTCTCGACTTCCAGCAGTGGGTCATCCCGCTGTTTGGGGAAAATGCGATCACGATCGGAAACTTTATCAATTCCGTCATCAGCTTCTTTATGATCGCACTGGCGATGTTCCTGATGATCAAGGGCATCAACAAGCTGCACCGCAAGCAAGAGGAGGCGCCGAAGACCAAGGTCTGCCCGTACTGCAAATCTGAAATTGACATCAACGCCACGCGCTGCCCGCACTGCACATCGGAGCAGCCGGCGACATCAAAGGCAGTCTGAGTGCCATGCGGCATGAAGACCGGGCACGGCAGGCAGCGCGGGCACCACTCGCGCTGCTGCTGTCTCTCTGCCTGATGCTGGCGGCCGGATGTGCCGGTGCCGGGACGTCCGCAGAGCCCGCCGCCACCATAGCCGGGGTGACACTGGTGGAAGAGACAGGGCTGCTCGAAGCGGAGCAGCTGCCGGCAAGCACATTCGCGTTTGAGATTATGCCGGAGGCGGACGACCACATTGCGGAGCTGCAGATCCAGTACGCCGGCGGACCGGACGGCGAGTTTCTCGGCCAGCTGGTGCTCGAGCCGGAACTGGACAGTTATTTCACGCGGCAGGACACGTTCCGGCGTGGTTTCACGGTCCCGGATGAGGCACTGCTTGAGAACTTTACGCTCACTTTCATCATGGTGGACGAAAACGGCCAGGAGACGCAGGCACAGAACGTTTTCTCTGTGGACGCTGCCTACGGTATCACGTATTTCCTGAAAATCGGCGGCAGCCGTGATGAGGGCTACGTGATCGAGACCCGTTAGCCGAGTTTGCGGCGCTGCGAATACCAGGCGAGACGCGCAGCAATGGAGTCCGGAACAAGCTTCGAGAAAAAGCGGACCAGTTTCATGGTGATGCCGGGAACGATCACAGCTTTGCGGGCGTACATGCGCCGCACCGCATAGTCGGCCACGTCGTCCGCCCGCAGTCCGGGCAGACTAAACGCGACGCCGGCCACGTTGTTGAACTGCGTGTCCACCGGTCCTGGGCACAGCGCACCGATATAGACGTTCTTGCGGGCGCGCCGCAGTTCCTCGCGGATGGCCTCTGTGAGCCGCAGGACGTATGCTTTCGAGGCGTAATAGGAAGAAAACAGCGGTCCGGGAAGAAAGGCAGCCGCGGATGCGACATTGAGAATGTAGCCGTCGTTCCGGGCCGTGAAGTCTTTCAGGAACAGCTTGATCAGGATGTGCAGCGCCTGGATGTTGACACCGATCATCTGCAGTTCCCCGCCGAGATCTGTCTCGGTGAAGGGACCGAAGACGCCGAAACCGGCGTTGTTCACCACGATCTGAATCGGCTCATCCTTGACGCTCTGGTAAAGGCGGAAGCAGTCTTCCTGGGTGGAAAGATCTGCAGTGATGACGCGGACCGGGGTGGCGAGTTCTCTCTGCAGGATTTCAAGCGGCTCGCGCCGCCGGCCGACGGCGATGATGCCGTAGCCGTCCTGAGAGAGGCGTTTGGCGATAGCAGCGCCGATTCCGGAACCGGCGCCGGTGACTAGTGCGTACATGGTAACTCCTTTCCTTTGCTTTCAAGATACCCGCCGCAGCAGGTCTTGAAAAGACAGCGGAGAGGCGCTTTCGCCGCTGGGGCGAAGAAATGGGAGGCGCAATATCGATAACTTTACCTTTTACAGTCCGACTCGTGTCGAGTTTGGACGCGGAGCGGAAGAGAAGACCGGCGCACTGGCCAAGTCTTTCGGAGCGCACAAAGTGCTGCTGCTGTACGGCGGCGGCAGCGCAGAGAGAAGCGGTATTTTAGACCGGGTGAGAGCATCCCTCGAAGAGCAGCAGATTGAGTCTGTTCCTTTTGGCGGCATCGTGCCGAATCCGCGTCTTTCCACAGTGCGGCGGGCGATTGACGCCGGTCGGCAGGCCGGAGTGGACTTTCTGATGGCTGTGGGCGGCGGCAGTGTGATTGACTCGGCCAAGGCAGTCGGCTACGGACTGGCGACCGGAGAGGACGTTTGGCCTTTCTTCGAAAAAAAGCGTGAGCCGGGCGCCAGTCTGCCGATCGGCGTGGTGCTGACGATCGCCGCGAGCGGCAGCGAGACGAGCAATTCAGCGGTGATCACCAACGAGGAAGGCCTGCTCAAGCGCGGACTGCGCAATGATCTCTCGCGGCCGCGGTTCGCTCTGCTCAATCCCGAACTGACGATGACGCTGCCGTGGTACCAGACGGCCTGCGGCTGCGTAGACATTGCCATGCACGCGATAGAACGCTACTTCACGCGGGAATCGCCGGCAGAAGTCCGCGACTCGATGAACCTGGCCCTGGTGCGGGCCGTGATCCGCAATTCCCGGCTTCTCAAGCTGCATCCGGATGACTACAACGCCCGGGCGGAAATCATGTGGGCCGGCAGTCTGGCTCACAACGACCTTTTCGGCGACCGGCATACCGGCGACTGGGCGTGCCATCAGATGGAGCACGAACTGAGCGGCATGTTTGATGTGGCACATGGAGCCGGCCTGGCCGCGCTCTGGGGCAGCTGGGCCCGTTACGTGTATAAGGACGACCTGCCGCGGTTTGCCTCGTTTGCCGTCGGGGTCTTTGATGCGTTCACGGACTTTACGGACCTTGAGACAACGGCGCTCGCCGGCATCCACGCCATGGAGGACTGGCTGCGCAGCATGGAAATGCCGACCCGCGTCTCCGATCTTGACATCGGCCTCACCGATGACCGCATTGAACTGCTCGCGGACAAATGCACCTTTGGCGGTCAGCGCACGATCGGGCAGGTGCGCGAGCTCGGCCGCAAAGAGATCGCGGATATTTACCGCATGGCCCGCTGAGAAGAAGTGAAAGCGGTGCCGGGAAGAACTGGCTTTCCTTTTTGCGGGTGATCTGCTGAGGGCGGCGCCCGGGGATCTGTACAGGCGCGGCCCCGAAGACTGGCAGCCTTCGGACGCTCTCAGATGCTGCAGCAGCGCCTGAAAATGGTGTCATGCCAGGAGCGGCCGCTCTTCAGCTTGCGCGCCCCGGCATTCGGCTCAAGCGGCGGATGCTTTGCGTTCCGGATGGCGCGCGCTCATGCTTTTGGAGGAGCGTCTGCAGTTCACGGGCTTTGGTAACCGTGATATAATTGTTGCAACAAGCGGGGGCACAGCGCCCGCTGCAGACTGCAGAAGGTTGTGGACGCAGTCAGGAAAAGACGGAGGTTACGATATGAAATACGTGTGCACAGTATGTGGCTACATCGCGGATGGGGCCATCCCGGAAGAGTGCCCGCAGTGCGGCGCGCCGGCATCAAAGTTCAAGCCGCTCGAAGAGACGGATTCGCGCGTTTTTGAGACCGAGCATGAGATTGGTGTTGCGCAGGGTCTTGATGAAGAAGTCGTGCAGGGTCTCAGAGAGAACTTCACTGGGGAGTGCACAGAAGTTGGTATGTACCTTGCGATGTCGCGGCAGGCTGACCGGGAAGGCTACCCGGAAATTGCGAACCTGTACAGAAGAGCGGCATTTGAGGAAGCAGAGCACGCAGCCAAGTTTGCGGAACTGCTCGGCGAGGTAGTCTATCCGGACACCAAAAAGAATCTTCAGCTGCGCGCGGACGCGGAGGCAGGCGCCACGTCCGGCAAGCTCGCGCTCGCGAAGCGGGCAAAGGAACTCGGCTACGATGCCATTCATGACACTGTGCACGAGATGGCCAAGGACGAGGCGCGTCACGGCAAGGCATTTGAAGGCGCACTCAACCGTATTGTGAAATAATTCGGTCCGCAGGACGCGTCAGCATCCGACCGATGTATGAGCAGAGCCGGCGGCAGTCAACCTCCGGCTCTTCTTAACCCGGCACACGCAGGCAGCCAGTATAAGGGGGCACCATGATTGAATTGATTTATGCGAAAAAGGGCAGCGGCAAGACAAAGAGGCTGATCGACCTGGCAAACGCAGAGCTCTCTACAACCAAAGGGGACGTGGTTTTCATCGACGATGACAAGCGCTACATCTACGACGTGAAGCACCAGATCCGCTTTGTGGACGTCACTGATTACGGAATCGACTCGCGTGATGCTCTCTACGGGCTGCTGTGCGGCATGGTTGCACAGAACTTTGACATCGAGTCCATTTACATCGACGCCTTCCTGAAGATTATCGACGGCGATCCGGACAGCATTATTGACTACCTGGAGGAGATCGAGCGCCTCACGGAAAAGCATGATTTCAAGGCAGTCATCAGCGTCAGCGCCGATCCGGCGACGGCCCCGGCCGAGCTGGTCAAGTACATTATATGAAGGTGCAGAGTACGCGGGGCGGGCAGGAGATCCCGGCCCTCAATGCCGTTCTGCAGGGCATCGCTAGCGACGGCGGTCTGTTTGTGCCGGAAACGTTTCCGCCTATTGACCTGGATGAAGCGAAACAGTGCGCTGAGAAGAGCTACAGTGATCTGTGCGGCTATGTCCTCTCGCTCTTTTTCGACCTGGGGCGTGAAGACCTGAGTGCGCTTGCCCGCAGCGCCTATGCCGGTTTCGACACGCCGGACACAGTGCCGCTCCGGCCGCTGCCGGAGAACGAGTACGTCATGGAACTGACGCACGGGCCGACGCTGGCGTTCAAGGATATGGCGCTGCAGGTGCTGCCGCGCCTTACGCAGGCTGCGCTTGAGAAGGAGGACACGGAAGAGAACATCCTGGTGCTGACGGCGACGTCCGGGGACACCGGCAAGGCTGCGATGGCAGGCTTCATGGACGTCAGCCGCACGGCGATCTTTGTCTTCTACCCTGACAAAGGAGTCGCGGAGATGCAGCGGCTGCAGATGGTGACGCAGAAGGGTGACAACACCGGCGTGTGCGCCGTCCGCGGCAACTTCGATGACGCGCAGACCGGCGTCAAGAGACTTTTTGCCTCGCCGCAGTTCCGTGATGCGGCCCGCTCAGCCGGATGGACGCCCTCAAGCGCGAACTCCATCAATTTCGGTCGTCTGGTGCCGCAGATTGCCTACTATGTGTATGCCTATGCGAAGCTCCTTGCTGACGGAAAACTCGGAGACGGGGAAACGGTAAACTGCTGCGTGCCGACCGGAAACTTCGGCAACATTCTTGCTGCCTATTACGCAAGACGCATGGGCATTCCGATCGGGCGTCTTGTGTGCGCTTCCAACAGCAACAACGTGCTGACTGATTTTTTCCGCAGCGGCAGCTACAATGCCGGGCGGCCGTTCCACAAGACGATGTCGCCGTCGATGGACATCCTGATCTCAAGCAACCTCGAGCGCTTCCTCTATGAGATGTGCGGCCGGGACAGCGCCATGGTGCGTGCCTGGATGCAGGCCCTCAGCGAAACGGGGACCTACGCGGTGCCGGCAGACATGCTGCCGGCGATGCAGGAGCTCATCTGGGCGGACTGGCTCAGCGAAGAGGAAACGGCGCAGATTATCCGCGATGTGTTCAATTCGCTCGGCTATCTGATGGACCCGCACACAGCGGTCGCGCAGGGCGTGTGCCTGAAGTATCGCAGCGCTACCGGGGACCGGCGGCCGATGATTACCGTTTCGACTGCGAATCCTTACAAGTTCCCGCAGGACGTCCTGCACGCTCTCACAGACAGCTGGGTGGAAGAGCCTTTTGCCGCCGCCAGGGAGCTGAGTGAACTGACCGGTACGCAGATCCCGCCGCAGATTGCCGAGCTGCAGCAGCTGCCGGTGCTGCATGACGGGGTGACTGACCGCGACACCATGGGTGATGCGGTGCTGCGTTTTCTTGGAAGGGTGAAGAAATAGGTTTATGCAGACGATTTTTTCAGGCATACAGCCGTCCGGGGAACTCACGCTCGGCAACTACCTGGGGGCAGTGCGCAACTGGGTGCTGCTGCAGGACCGCTACAAATGCTACTACTGCGTGGTGGATCTGCATGCCATCACAGTGAGGCAGGACCCAGCGAGGCTGCGGCAGCGGACGCTCGACGTGATGGCGCTTCTGGTGGCAGCCGGTATTGATCCGGAGAAATGTGTGCTGTACATGCAGTCGCACGTGCCCGAGCATACTCAGCTGTGCTGGATTCTGGACTGTTTCACTTACATGGGCGAGCTGAGCCGCATGACGCAGTTTAAGGAGAAGAGCCGCAGGGCGGGGGAGAATGTGACTGCCGGCCTGTTCACGTATCCCGCTCTGATGGCAGCGGACATTCTGCTCTACCAGGCGGACCTGGTGCCTGTGGGCATCGACCAGAAGCAGCACCTCGAGCTGGCCCGGGATATTGCTGAGCGCATGAACGGACTGTACGGAGACCTCTTTACGGTGCCCGATGCGGTTATTGGTGAGCAGGGCGCCAAAATCCGCAGCCTGCAGGATCCCACGAAGAAAATGTCCAAGTCGGACGAGAATGAGAACTCCTTCATTCTGCTGCTCGATCCGCCGGAAGCTGTGGCCCGCAAGCTGAAGCGCGCCGTGACAGACAGCGACGGCGAGGTCCGTTTTGATCCGGAAGGGAAGCCGGGCGTGTCCAATCTGCTGACGATCTATTCTGTGGTCACCAACAAGAAGATGGAGGATGCGGTGGCGGAGTTTTCCGGCCAGGGCTACGGCGTGCTGAAGCAGGCCGTAACGGACGCAGTGAACGAAGCACTCGCTCCGCTCCAGGAAACGTACCACCGCGTGCGCCGCGACAAAGCGTACCTGAATGAGATCATGGCCAGCAACGCGGAAAAAGCCAGAGAGGCGGCAGCGCGGACGCTCAGCAAAGTGCACCGTAAGGTTGGCCTGGCACCGTATCATGTCTGATGGACGCCTATGACCTTCTGAGCCTTGTAACCTGGGTTCTGGCGGGGGCGGCAGGAGTGGTCGCTGTTTTCTGGATCCGCTCAGCCGGGACCGCTGGCCTGCGGGCGGCGCTCCTGGCTGCCGCAGCCGCCGCACTGACTGCACTCACCGCTCTGGCCGGCTACCGTATGTGGCTGGAAAGCTATGCGATCCGATCGGATGTTTTCTTTGTGAGCCTCGTTTTCCGGGTGCTGGCGCTGGCATGCTGCGTACCAGGCATCTTTCTGCTGGAAAGTGTCGGCAGGGGAGGCAGCCGCATCCTCGCGTCCGGTATCTGCTTTCTGGGGGCGCTTACGTGCGCGGTCCTCTCCCTGCTCCTGATGGATCTGCTGAGCGGATGGGGCCTCGCCGCAACGGCTGCGGCTGTCCTGCTCTTCTGCATGGTGTTCTGTGCCCGGTCGCGCCGTCTTGAACTTGGCCGCGACAGAGCGTGGCTTACCGTCTGCGCGGTCCTGGCGGCGCTGATGGTTGCCCGGGCCCTGGTCTCTTTCCAGACGGACATGACGGCCGGTCAGCTGCTGATGCTGGCCGGGGCCGCACTCTGCCTGGTCAGCGCTCTCTGGTGGGCAGTCTGTGCCTTTGGCCGCGAAGCGCTCCGCACGCCGAAAACCTGCAGGGTCTTCTTCTTCTGCGGGACGCTGCTCGCGGCGCTGTCAGTCAGTCCGATCTTCGACGTATCTATGCTCTATTCGCTCACCTGAGGCGCCGGTGAGAGACGCTTTCTGGAGGAAGCCATGCTGAAAATAAGGAATGCCGAGCTGACGGACTGGTCTGTCTGGTCAAAATGCGACCCGCATCTTACCATTGAGCAGTTCCGCTCAAAAGTGGCGGCCAGGAAAGCTTTTGTGTTCTACGACGGCCACAAGCTGGTGGGAGTGTTCCGCTACAATATGTTCTGGGATCACATTCCTTTCGTGACGCTGCTGTATCTGTGCGAGGATGAGCGCGATAAGGGCTATGGACACGAAATCATGGAACGGTGGGAAGTGATGATGCGCAGCCGGGGCTACACGCAGCTGATGGTCTCGACGCCGGTGAATGAAACCGCGCAGCATTTCTTCCGGCAGCTTGGCTACCGCGACTGCGGCTGCCTTCTGCTCGAGGAACCGGGGCGAGAAGGGGAATCACAGATGGAGCTGTTCCTGCAGAAATCGATCTGAGCCTGCAGTCCCGGCGCGGCCAGCTGAAAATGCAGATAAAAAGGACCTGGGAGACGTTTGTGTTCTCCCAGGTCTTATTTTTCCTGGTGCCTACTCGCCGCGAGCGGCCGCACCGGCGCCAGAAGCCAGCTCCCTTGTGCAGTATCAGACCTCAGCTCCTGACTGAGAAGCGTGGGCCTGCATGGCACTGCTGAAATCCTCTTCGCTCATGCCGGCCTCTGCCGCCGCTTCGACCGCAGTCAGTTTGCCATCGCCGACGAGTTTAAACAGCCGTTCCCTTGCCTGCCGCTGATCCCGCTCCTGCAGATACTGTTCCAGGGCTGCTTCCAGTTTCTTTCTTCCTTCTTCTGTGTTCTTGAGGAAATTCATCCGCCGGCGCAGCAGGGGCGTCCGCATCCGCTCGGGATCCGGTTCCATTATATCCGCAATGATGCGCCCGATCTTTGTCTTCTTATCCCGGAACGTTCCGTTCAGGAATATGTATTCAGGCGCGGCCGGCATAATCTTTTCAGTATTGTCCGCCCGGGTAGCCTGGTAGCGGTACGCGGCTTCGCCCTGCTCCTCCAGGTCCTGCGGAGTGACAAAGATGGCAACGACTCTCTCCAGGTCCGAGTAAGGATGGCCGGCAGGCAGCGAACGGACTATCATAGTGGCAGCTTCAAATACAGCCCGGGGGTAAACTTCTTCGTCTGCTACCGGCTGCAGCACCAGTGCCAGCCGGCGGTCGTCGCCGTCCCGGGCGCTGACGTCCACGCGCACACTGTCACGGCCGGTATCTGTCAGGACGTGGTCTGCATGATAGCTCTCCACGACGAGTCTGCGGTCTTCAAGCAGCGTCCGCAGCATGTCCTCCAGAGCTGCCTTGGCCTCTGCTGAGCCCGAGTCGAAGAAGACCGGTACGAGCATACTGTCCAGCATTCGCTGCTGCTGCATGATTTCTTCCGGCGTTTGGTTTTCTTTGGTTGTGTTTGTCAAAGTAAATCTGTGATCTGCTGATGGCAGATGCTGTCCTTTCTGCTATATTCTGACAATAAGGTTTCTCCGACCCCGCAAGCAGGCGGGCTCGGCGGTTGTCCCGGCTCTGCCGGCAGCCTGCCTCACAGGCGAGAAGCTGCCAAGGTGCGTCTTCCGGCCTCATCCGGCGCTGCGGACTGCGGCGGCAGCCGTGGCGATTACCTGACTGTCCACGGACACGGAATACTCTGCGCCTGCCTGCAGACTGTCTGCGGAGAACAGAATGGACCGGCAGGCGCCGGGCACCTCAAAGACGGCCACTTCTCCTTCGGCCCCGGTAATCGAGAAAGCCGACCCCGACGGCTGCCGCTCAAAGTCAAAGACCAGGCTTGGCTGGGCGCCGAACGGCTGCTTGGAAAATGCACCGGCCGCGGTCATCCGGCCGCCGTCGATGACGACAGAGCCGCCTGGAAGCAGGCCGTTGCCGCTGTTCTGCAGTCCGCCGAAGGTAAACACCTGTCCACCGCTCATGCGGATGTCACGCTGGCAGCTGATGCCGTTCATCTGTGAATTGATCGACATGCTGCCGCCTGTGATCTCAAGGGAGCCGTTACTCACCGCAATCCCATTATTGCTGGACTGGATCAGCATTCTGCTGCCGGCTATTGTGAGGCTGCTGCGAACGACAATGGCACTCTGGACAGAGCCGGCCACAACCAGGGATCCTTCGCCGCTGATAGTCAGGGGAGCCTCGCTGTGAAGCGCGCCGTCCCGGGCCCCGGTTGCCTGGACCGACCGGCCGGCCGAGGCCGGATTGAGCTGAGCACCGCTGCGCACGATGCTCTCACCGGTTCCCGACACAACAATCTCAGCATCCTTGGCCAGATCGACCGACAGCGCCGGGCCGTCTCCCCGGTACAGGCGCACGTCCTCGAGGATCAGCTGAACGTGCTGGCCCGGAGCATAGACCGATACCGCCGCGCTGCTGTCACCGCCCCGGAGCGTGTAGCTGCCGCCGGCACTGATCTGGATGCCGTCGGCGGCGATTTCCGCGCCTGTGCCTTCAATGACAGGCCCCTCGGCACTGAACGTGATGACAGCGCCGCCTTCCGGTGCCGGCTCTGCAGCAGCCTCTCCCTGCGCTTCCGTCTCTGGCGCAGCATCGGCGGGAGCCTCTGTCTGCGTATCCGGGACGGGTGCAGCCTCGCCGGCCGCATCTTCCGCAGTGCCCGCCGCGGTCTCGCTTGCCGCATCCGGCGCTGCTGCTGCACTGGCAGCAGCTGAGCTTCGCGGCGGCGTTCTGGAGCAGCCGCTCAGCACAATGGCTGCGGCAGCGCAGCACATAAACTTATACAATCTCTTTCTCATCATGGATGCAGCTGTGTGTCCGGCTTCAGGAACCGGACGGGGACGCTGCGCTGCCCCGGTTGACTCTGAGCGGCCTGACGCAGGTGCCGAACAGACCTGATTTTACGCGGATCCGTCTGCCCGGGCTGTTCACGCCCTTCTTCTGTATGTCCATCGTAACAGTACCGAAAACGGGCCGCAACCGCGGCCGCCTGGCCGTGGTTCAGCTTCAGCCGTGTTCCATGCTATAATCAGAGGGTTACCGGGGACGGAAACGAGGCTGCGAGGCAGTTCCGCAGTGCGGGTGAAGGGAGCAGAGATGGCTGTTCAGCATGGTTCTGAAAATCGAATGCCAAAAGAGGCAGCGGTAAACGATGCCGTCTACCGC
Organism: Clostridia bacterium; assembly: GCA_014805015.1. GTDB lineage: Bacteria > Bacillota > Clostridia > Christensenellales > Christensenellaceae > JAAUYQ01. Next base: position 73,515 of record JAAUYQ010000036.1, read on the forward strand.
TGCCTGCAGCTGCTCGGCCGCGGGAAAGGCGGCTACTCGTATCTGGCAGAGTCTGGAGACGGCCGGCAGGTGGTTCTCAAGCAGCTCCATCATGAGCCATGCAGCTACTATGTATTCGGTGACAAGTTCGCTGCCGAAATGCGCGACTATCAGACGCTTCAGGAAACCGGAATTCTGATGCCGGATCTGATCGAGGCAGACGCGGGCCGGGAGCGTCTCATCAAAGCTTATGTGCCTGGGCCAACAGTTTTTGAACTTGTGGCGGAGGATATTCTGCCGGAAGCATGTGTAACACAGGTGCTCGAGATGTGCCGGCTTCTGTACCCGGCTGGTCTGAACATAGATTACTTTCCTACAAATTTCGTCTGGAACGGCGGGCAGCTGTATTATGTGGACTACGAGTGCAATCCGTACTCGGATGAGTGGAATTTCGAGAACTGGGGCCGGAAGTACTGGAGCCGAACACCGGAATTCCTGGAGCACGCTGCGCGGCTGGAAGTGGAAATGGCAGCGCAGCAGAGTGGAATCTGGGGTCCGGACGGGGCGGGCCCAGTCAATGGAGGACAACAGCAAAATGGAGACAGATAACAGCGTCTATGATCTTTTTCTGCCGGTGCTGAAGAATTACGAGCAGGATCCGGCCGTCTTCTCAAAGGCGCTGCAGATCACCAAGGCGTATGAGGACCGGGTGGATTTCCCGTTCAATTTCGACCAGATGAATGCGGCCACAGCAGAGGTGCTGGGCATGGGCGTGCACGATATGTCGCAGGCAGCCGGCCTGTACCGGGCGGGCAAGCTGAAGACTGGTGTGGAGGATGCGGATGCGGAGAGCCGGAAGATTGTGGAGGCAGTTGATCCGGATGTCCGTTCGCGGTTTCTGCGGGAACTCAAAGCGTTCTGCCTGACACTGGACGACCTCATGACACGGCTGTATACGGGATCCATCGTAGGCCCGCCCGACAGTCTTGAGCGTGTCCTGGTGCTGGAGAGCTCACAGGAAGGAGCCCGGCAGGTGGTGCGGATCATCCGGGCAGACGGTGCGCACCTGGATCTCGCGCTTGCTCCGAAGGAGGCGCAGTTCCTGGCGGATACGCTGGTTATGATAGCGCAGGGACAGGCAGAGTAAGGCTCGTGTCCGGGAAGCATCCTTGAGGAGGAGAAGAAGAATGCCGAAAAAAGCAGCCATCATGATGGCGGACGGTTTTGAGGAAGCGGAAGCGCTGGTCCCATACGATCTGCTCTGCCGGGCCGGTGTCGCTACAGACCTTGTCAGTGTCAGCGGGAGTGAGACCGTGACCGGCAAATCAGGCACGAAAGTGACAGACCTTGTGCCGCTGGACGGGTATGATTTTGCGGCGCTGGATGCGCTTATTCTGCCGGGCGGCGGCGGGGGATACGAGATCCTGAAAGCCAACAGGACAGTCTGCGACGAGGCCGTGAAGCTGGCCGGTTCGCCGGACAAGATTGTGGGCGGGATCTGCGCGTCGGGAGCGCTGCTCGGAGAGCTCGGACTGCTGAAGGGAAAAAAGTACACCTGCTACCCGACAATGAACGCAGATTTTGGCGGAACCTACGAAAAGCATGATCACGCGGTGACGGACGGCAATATTGTCACCGGTGTCGGGCCCGGAGGCTCGTTCGAATTCGGTTTTGCGCTGGTCCGGAAACTGGCCGGCAAAGAAACGGAAGACGCGCTGCGCCGCGAGACCTGCTGGAAGCTCGGCTGAACAGGAACAACAAAAAGCCGCCGGAGCGCAAGGTGCTTGCCCGGCGGCTTTCTGCGCCTGAATCAGATTTTCAGTCGAGCAGTTTTTCGATCAGGTTGACGGAAGCTTCCTCAAGGTCGCGCATCATACCTTCAGAATCCTGGAAGTTGTCGGCGCGCACGGTGAGATAGCTCTTGAGTTTTGGCTCGGTGCCGGAAGGACGGATGATGAAGCGTCCGTTCTCAAGCTGCAGATACAGCACATCCATGGGATCCATGCCGATCTTTGTGACTTCGCCAGTCTGCATGTTCTTCTCGGTATCATTGAGATAGTCGCGGACTTCAAGCGTCGGCAGCTCGCCAATGCTCGAGGGCGGGTTCTCGCGCAGCGTCTCGACCGCCTTCTTGATCTTCTCGATGCCTTCCTGGCCGTAGAGCGTCTTGGAGATGACTTCTTCCTTGAACCAGCCGTACTTGCGGAACATGTCGAGGACGGCATCGTAGAGAGTCTTGCCCTGCGCTGCATAGTAGCAGGCAGCTTCAGTGACCATCATGGCACCCTGGACAGCGTCCTTGTCACGGACAAAAGGCCCGCGCAGGTAGCCGTAGCTTTCCTCGAAGCCGAAGATAAACGTGCCTTCCTTAGTCTCGTCTGCGATCTTGATCTGCTCAGCAATGTTCTTGAACCCCGTGTAGACATTGCGCACCTCAACGCCGAAGCTCTTGGCAATGACGTCGGCCATGTCCGTGCTGACGAGGCTCTTGACGATGAACGCATCCTTGGGAAGTTCACCGCGGTCGTCAAGACGGGTAAGGATATAGTCAAGCAGCAGGCACCCGATCTGGTTGCCGGTCAGTATGACGAACTCACCATGCTGGTTGCGGACAGCGACGCCGAGACGGTCTGAGTCGGGATCGGTCGCAAGAATCAGGTTGGCTCCCTTGTCGTCCGCGAGGAGGATGGCGAGATTGTATGCCTCGCGATTTTCCGGGTTCGGAGCGCTGACGGTAGGGAAGTCAGGATCCGGGAACTCCTGTTCCGGGACCACATAAAGCTTCTTGAGACCGAGGTCTTCGAGCACGTGAACAACGGGCTTCAGGCCGGTGCCGTAAAGCGGCGTATAGACGACACTGAGCTTGTCTGCCTGCTCAGCGATGGTGTCCTTATCGATCACAAGGCTTTCCACCTTGTTGTAGTAGATGTTGTCGAGCTTCTCGCCAATGTATTCGAAGCGGTCGTCTTCCGTGAGCGGGGCTGTCTTGATGCCGAAATAGTCGATGCCGTCCATGATCTGCATGATCTTGTCCGAATCGGCCACCGGAAGCTGCGCTCCGTCCTCACCGTATACTTTGTAGCCGTTATATTCCGGCGGGTTGTGGCTGGCCGTGATCACAATGCCGGCCCCGCAGTTGAGCTCGCGGATGGTGAACGAGAGCTGCGGCACGCTGTGCGGTGTGCTGTACAGATACACCTTGATTCCGTTGGCAAGCAGGACGCCGGCAGCCTCATGGGCAAAAAGATCGCTGTTGCGGCGGGTGTCGTAGGCAATGGCCACGCCCCGGTCGGCAAGGCCCTCATTGTTGATGTGATCCGCAACAGCCTGCGTCGCCCGGCGGACGGTGAAGACATTCATGCGGTTCGTGCCAAGGCCGAGGATGCCGCGCATACCGGCCGTTCCGAACTCGAGATCGCGGTAGAAACTGTCCTGCAGATCTTCCGGTTTTTTCTCCAGTTCATCCAGTGCAGGCTGCCACTCAGTGTCTTTCAGCGCTGCTTTCCAGTGGTCAAAGTTCTTCTGGTACTCCTCCATGGGTAGCCTCCATATCTCAGTTGCGCCTCATACGGGCGAAGTAGTCTTATTTAGATTATACCCAACTGAGCGGCCGGATGGCACCGGACCACGGCACGATCGTCTTTTTGCCCCGGTCCGCAAGCCGCGAGAAACGGTCCCGAAACCTGTCTTCCCGTCTGAGGCGGCGGAATCCGCCTCTTAAGCGGCGTCTGGCCCCGCTGCCCATGCAGGCCGGCAGACGGGTGACCTTTCCGCACTCCATGAAGGATGGCTTGAAGCTCCCACGACTGAAGTCGCGGGATTCCTGCTTCTCAGAGGCAGCCATTTAGCTCTCTCAGGCGAAAAATGGACTTACATCCCCTCCACAGGCATTGCCGGCAATGGCTCCCGTGCTTCCCACGGTACTTGTATCATCATGCTACCGGCTGAGCGCTTTGCGCATTCCTTCAGTGCATATATTCATTGCGGCATTGATGTCACGGTCGTGATGTGCGCCGCAGTGCGGGCATGTCCATTCGCGAATGGAGAGATCCTTCACGATTGGGTTCTTTTCTCCACAGGCAGAGCACAGCTGAGAGGACGGGAAGAAGCGATCCACAGTGGCAAACACTTTGCCTTCGCGTTTGCATTTGTATTTCAGCTGACGCTGCAGCTCTCCCCACGAGGTGTCCTGGACAGACCGGGCCAGATGGTGGTTTTTCATCATACCGGAAATGTTCAGGTCTTCAGCGAACACGGCATCGTGTCCGCTGACTATCTCGCGGGAAATCTTATGCAGCCGGTCCAGCCGCTGCCGTGCCGCCTTCGCCTGCAGCTTTGCAACCCGCAGACGCTGCTTTCCCAGTTCTTGTCGAGTAGGCCCGGGGAATTTCGCCCCGAGCCCCTCACGGAACCGGACGTGCGCCTCTCGACGCATCCGGCTCTTCGCGCTATTTCCCTGCATTTGCTCTGATCCTCCCCAAATCCTC
>JAAUYQ010000037.1 GCA_014805015.1 Clostridia bacterium
AACTGATCAACAGTCTGTGTCCGAAAGCGAACGAATCTCATATTGTTTCAGGGTTGCAATTACCTCTGCAAAAAATCGCTACTGGAAGCAACCCTTAATTTGCCATGTCATTTTCTTGCAAAAATAACAAAATATAACGGCTCCATCCAATGAATCCAGCCAGATTATGGGCATCAGATTCTAAAAATTTCCCGCAACCGCCTTCGATTCGTCGGTCGCGTCGTGGGGGTTGCGTTTAGTTTTTCAATGAACCATCACCCGCGCTCTAGATAACGGCGCCCAAAGACCGGCACATAGTGCCATCTATCTCTGCAGGCCGTCCACAATCCGGATCATTTCCGCACGCGTCACCGCGGACCCAACAATACTGACTCTCAGTGAATCATACAAAACCTCCGCAGAAAATGGGGGCTGTGTCGAAATGATAACGGATCGTTCGCTGCTGTCCTCCAAAACTTCATATGTGATCTGGCTATACATTTGTGATGGGTCAGCGGTACTGTGAAGAGTTAGGTTTTCAAAACAAATATTCAAGTAATCACTGCCCCGAACATAGGTAGCTGAGATGATAAAATCGTCACCTGCCTTCTGTAAGGTAATGTCGCCGTGTAATTTATAACCTTTCGGTAAATAAGCAAGAATTGGCAGTCTGAAATTGGCGGCCGCCTCTGCTTCTTCTAATGTGGGAAAGGTGCGCATCTGGTCGTTGGACGGCAGCATGTCCTGAAGTCGGGATTTGACGTTGAGTGCAATCCCCTGTAGCTCAGGTATGCCGGCAATAAGGAAACTAGACATTACTATACAAGCTACCAGCACCAGAGCAATTCCGAGCTTTCTCCCAAATCGAAACCCCCTTGGCTTACCAATTGACTGGTGCCAGTTTTCGATCAGATCCTGTGCTGTGCGATGATACTTATCGGCATTCAGCTCCCAATTCTGCTCGAAAAGTTCAGATGACAATTCTGTAATATTATTCTTTGTCTGCTTGATCTGATTCACTGCCTAATTCCCTTAGTTTCTCTATGATTCTATGATTCAGGATTGCCAGGTAGCCAGGGGTCGTATTGAGTATTTCAGCCATCTTCTTATATGACATTTCCTGTCCATATCGAAGAGACAGAAAATTTCTCTCCGTGAATGACAAGGATGCAATGAGGCGAGTCAACTGCTCTCTGTCGAGCCTGCGAATCACGGACTCCTCCAGATTGTCAGCAGGCGGTACATTTAGGATTTTGGTCTCATCTATCCTGCCGGATGTGTCGACTGGGTGTTCAAGATTCGCTTTTTTCCGAAACATACGGGAGATCGCTGTGCGGGCACACGACAGGAGCCAAGCTGGAAAGGCCCTTTTTGACCGGAGGCTATCGAAATTTTCGTAAGCTATCAAAATGGTGTCCTGATACAGATCTTCTGCATCTGCCGTATTCAGCACCCTGTCTGTCAGGTATTTCATCAGATGCGCCGCTTCTGGTTCCAGCAATTCCAGAAATCTGGTTGTGCGTTTTGTGTTTTGTCTGTTCAGCTTAATTCCCCGCCAATCATATAGACATCAAAAAAGATGATAATAGATCTCCTTTTAACCGGCTCTTTATTATCAGAGGGGGTCTTATCATGAATCGATCTTTCTGGGCCTGGATCATGTGCCTCGTGATTTTNCTTATTCCTACTGTATCTCTTGCTGCGGAAATCGATCAAGATGTCTTGATTCAATCCGGAGAGATCATAACCAAGGCTTCGAGCTCCATTGCAGTCAGCAGCTCGACTATAACTGGTACAGCAATTACGTATGCCAACAAGACATGCAGCAAATTAGGAGCTCTTTTTGAATTACAGAAATGGACTGGTTCCGGCTGGACGACAGTTAAATCAGCTTCGCTGTATTTATCATCTGTGATTTCCTCAACTGTTAGAGTTTCCTTTAATGCTGGAAGTGGCACGTATCGTATCAAAGCCACACACAGGGCGTATGATGGCAATGTGATTCGTTCATCACGTGTCACCTATACTCCGAGTGTTGTTTCCCCTTCGTAAGCGCTCATGAAAGGCTAACTCAAGTTAATTTCTCTTTTGAAAGGAAAAGCCATGAAAAAATTTAGAGCTACTATAGCCTTCTTGCTTTGCTGTACTCTGTTCCTGTATGGAACAACTTCTTTAGTTTTTGCAGCAGAAATAACCACCACTTCGCATTTGTCTAAAGCAAATCTTATCGATAATATTGCGCACAACGATATGTCCATCAGTACAGAAGATCTCTCCGAGGCACAAGCATTGATTGATAGGGGTGCTTGTAGTGCATTACTTCCTTTTTCGGATATTGTTTCCAATAGGAGCACAACGGCACTCTCCAAAGAAACCCAAGGTACCATTTCATCTGAAGGTACCATGAATATGTACGGAATAATTTCGCTCGGTCCAAATCAGATTCTGCAAGCAGGACTTGAATGTCCCGCATCAAGCAATTTGGATTACGATTTGTATCTTGGGGAGCTTGATAGTGATAATAACGTTACGCTTGTAGCAGGGTCACAATATACTACGTATATTGGCACTGGCATGACAAAAACACTGGACGAAGGTGCTGATTATATCAACACAGCATCTACCTATAAAGATTATGTTGTTATCGTCCATGCAAAAAAAGGAGCAAGCGCTACAGACCCGTATACTGTCTACTATTCCATAGATATACCGGGGCAGTATCTATCGGGAGAAAACGACCAGAATGCTGCCTATCCGTGTAATACATTGAATATCGGTGATTTTGCAAGTGGAGCTCCTCTCAATTCGCCATCAGATGTCGATTGGTATCAGCTGAATGTTGATGTCAACTTAGCATACAGATGGAAAGATATTTCTTTGGAAATTACAGACATTTCTACAGGAGCCATCTGTTCTAACGACAGTGTTGAGCTGTATGAGCACATCGGGAACAATCAGCTTAGGCTTATGCCCAAAATAAATGGCTTGTACAGATTCGAGCCACAGACGGGTACTTATTATATTCGGGTAAGCTCAATAAATAGGGCTGCATTTGATTGGCATCAATACAAACTAGCGGTTTCCATAAAAAATGTAGCTGCAAGTGCTCAGTCATTTACAATAACAAAACTATCTACAGATCTGGATACCAGTGGTACCGATTACGTACCTTGGCCACAGGGAAACGGGTACTGTCTGCGAACTTATGGCGGCTGGTTCCGAGTCGACGGCCAATTAAAGGACGGAAACGGAAATGCACTAACCGACACCACGGGAATGAATGTGAAAGTTACATTCATCAATCGCTATTGGGACAGCCACAATGTACCCTCTCTAGCAAGAAAAGAAGGGCAAGGGACAATTAATAACAACGGAGCCTTCCAGGTAACGCTTAATAATATGCCCTCTCCATCTGGTGAGCAGTTTCAGTATTACAACAGTGCTTCGAAGCTAACTCACAAATATGATCTAGCAGATGTGACAGTTACCGTTACTGATACCAAAACTGGAGCTGTGTTGGAAACAAAATTTACGGTGTACCATCATCATTCAGCTTCATAGGAGAATATAGGATATGCCAATCAATAGGATTACAGCAGATAGTGGTCTCAGCTTTCAGCCTGCAATACAGAGTGCTAAGCAGTCGAGCCAGACAGAAGAAATAAGAGCCGCACTGGACACGGCTGCTGGCAGCACAAATAGCCTCCAGAAAAATGAAGAGCCTGCATACGAATTGGTACCGCCAGCCGGCTACAACACGTTTGACGAATACATTCGGGACTGGTCGGCTCAGAACGAAAGCAAGTNGAAGCTTCCTGAGCCAACCAGTTGTGTTCGCGATATGACTGGATACACATGGCTTACAGGTGCACCTTCTGCTAGCATAAACAAATATTCTGGGGCCTTCGATTTTTTCATGGGAGATGATCTGAAAGATTTAAGTGAAAAGGACTATACAAAACTTCAGAATTCCTTTGAGGTTTCGTGTAATGATGCCCGCCTCCATCCCGATACTTCAACAATTACAATTCGCGGATGTACGATGACTATGCGTGAATTCGACGCGATGTATGATGCTCTTTCAACTGCGTTCGGCCAGCAGCAGAAGATTTTAGAAAAAGGCACTGACGACCCTAATCTTCCTATGAACAGTGATTGGCTGATTTATGCGCAGAGTCCGTTGATGCGGCTTTCGGCTCAGAAAATTCTTACTGAACATGGTGTTTCGGATGACGTCCTCAATCTTGTCAGCCAGCGCCTGCAGGAAAGGGATCCGGGTTGCCTAACTGACAACCATGAAAGATTCGATCCAATCTCGGACGAATTGATCTCTCGTCTGCTGGAGACCAAAATCAACAATGTAACTGAGGCACGCAAGAAATTCACTGAGACCATAGACTGGTTCAAAGGAAGCGTTCGCAGCGTGTTCAAAAAAGATGCGTATCTAAGCCGGAAGGCAGATCAGCTCGCAGGACAGTATGCCAATGGACTGGCAGAGATGATTCGCATGTTCAATCTGTCCTAAACTTTGTCGGCAGAACAGGCGACTGGAAACTACCGTTCCCAGCCGTCTGTTTGTCGCTCCAGTTCTGCCGTTCTATCCTGCTCAACCAATCTGCGTCCAGACGCTGGCATATATTCCTGCTGCCAGTCTCTTTCCATATCCATCTTTCGGTACCGAATATACTTTCCGCATACCGATGGCAGTTCAAACGTCCGCTCCAGGCTCCGGAGCCGCATGCGTTCGCCCGTTGGCGCCGTGATCACTGCATCAGACAGTTCCGGCTGCCAGTCAACGGTATAGCCAAAATCCTCCATCGCTGCATTGAATTCGCTCAGATCAGGTGCCTCAAGAGCCCGCAGAATTGCCCGCGCCGCGAGCGGTCGCGGCCCTTTCTGCGGCACATACACCTGACCGTAGGCGGCCGCTATCGACGGCAGCCCGTACTTTTCTTCGAGCCGGCGGGACCGCACCCGTTCCCCGTCCGGCAGAATGTATGTCAGCGTGCCGTGCTCCGTCCAGCGCACGCCGTATCCCTGGGATACCATGGCCTGCACAAATTCCTGTTTGGTCTCCGCTGCTGACGCCTGCTGCACAGCCGCAAGCAGGGGGCGCAGATCATGTGGCGGTATTTCCGGCTGTCTGCGGACCTCCGGCAGCTGCCTGGCCGCCTGCAGTTTCGCCTCCCGTTCTTCCCGGTCTTCTGGCTGCAGCACTACCTTCTCCCGGTCTGTATATACTTCATATGCCAGATCTCCGGCAGTTATGATGATGTCGATTCCGGCCCGGATCAGCATTGCCGCTGTTTCCACAGCCAGCGCCGCGGTCATCAGTGCCAGTGTCAGGACCGTCTCTATGCCGTCACCACCGCCGCTGCCCAGAACACTCTCTGCCATCCAGATCAGCCGCCCAACGAAATGTACAATGCATTCAAACGGCCTGTGTCCTTGCCAGATGGATCCTTCCTGCCGGATCTGCAGCCGCCGCTGCCGGGGCGTAACGAGAAACAACTCCTCACCCGCGGATTCCATGCTGTAACCGTTGTCTGCCAGCCAGTCCTGCGGCGAGCCTTTCTGCTGCAGACTCTGCCCCAATGCAATGGCTGCGGCATCCAGTTCGTGCTGCCATATGCTGCTGTTTTCTGATCGGCTGCCATTGATCCGTATGCCGCGGGACCCCGATGAGACACCCTGCCGTGCCAATAGTGCATTCTGACCGGACCATACCGGTGATACCGACGGCCGCTCCATATCGGCCATCCACAGCTGCGGCCACAGCTCGCCATCATAGGCTTCTTTTATCTCTGTTTCATGATTCCGGCTGTCCAGCTGATGCAGGGCCTCCTGGATCGAGGGCAGTCCGTACCGCTTTTCTATCAGAGATGANCGGACATGCAGCCCCTGCGGCGTCACGAACACGGTATTTTTCGCTCTGGCACTGCAGTGCACCTGGTAGCCGCCGAGNGCCATGCCCTGCACAAATTCGANCAGCGATCCTGCTGCCCGCAGCTGCCGGCAGACAGCACATGCGACCGCATACCGCTGCCCATCCTGCCGGGTCATAACGCCATCCGGCACTGGCCGCAGATCNAGATCAAAACGCTGCCATTCCGGTTCNNCNGNTGNAGCAGGTTCAGCGNTNCTGNCNNTNTNNTNCAGATCNGACCGCAGCAGTTCCTGCTGCNCTNCCNNATCNCCATACTGGGCCANAANNGACGGGATTTTGAANACAGNTTCGAGCCGCGACGCCCGCACATGATGNCCNTCCGGCGTNNTNATNGTTACAGATCNTNCTGCCCCAGCGGATNCCATANCCNNCNGATTCCATCNNNCGNATGAACGTTTCTCTGTCCAGCGANTGATCNGCAGCATNCANNACNGCCAGNACTGCNTCGTACATCCAGCTTGGTTTNGTCTTTGCCTGNTGNGCCTCCAGCANNCGGTACAGCGCCTGNCTCCAGGTGGTGATGTGCCCCGTTTCGNCCCGTTCCTGTTCCAGNCGGTATCCATGCTGTTTCACAATCTGGTCTGACAGCAGTTTCAGCTCCTCCAGCTCAGATTTCGCGTACCGGAATTTCCGTCCGTCCCGTATATTCACCGAGTTGCAGATGAAATGCGAATGGATATGATCCCGGTCCTGATGTGTGGCGATCAGCACTTCGTAGTCCGCAAACATGGAGGAGGATTCTGCCAGCTCCATTGCAATCTGATGTGCCTCCGCAGGGCTGATTTTGTCCTCCGGACGGAATGACTGGATGAAATGTTTATACTGCCGGCCGCCCTCTTTGCCCCATTGTTTTTTCGTCGCCGTCATTTCCGCCCGGGCCTGCCGTGCATCCAGCAGATTCCAGCCGCTGATTAATGCNNGCTCTGTTTTNTCCGGCCGCGTCACATACCGGATGATCTGCGAAAGTGATTTNCCCGGCCGATCGACCGCCTTAATTATTGCCATGCTGCCCGAATCTCCGCGATTTCTTTCCTGATTCCCGCGAGTTCNTCCCGGCAGTCTGTTATCCTGCCGGCATTNACATTGCGGGTCAGCTGATTGAGATTATTCCCGATCCGTTTCAGCTGCACAATTACNTCGCTGNNNCCGGGTTTCACCACAAACGGTTTTCGCCGCAGGCACTCGAAAATAAACTCCCGCATCGGCAGTTTCGCCTGAGCGCGCCGCGCCTCCAGATAGTCCCGTTCCGCCTCGCTGACNCGGATTGCAACGCTGCAGTTTCGTCTCCGGCAGACCATAACTGCCCTCCTCTCTCTTTGCATTAGTGGATCGAAGGAGGTTGTGCCTCCTTGCCCGCATTTCTCCTGTTGACTAACTGGCCCCCCGTCACGCAGGACAGATGCCGGTTATTACCGCTGGGGGTTCTGGGGGCAGGGCCCCCAGACAGGCCGGATGCATATAGCCACGAATGTGGCATGCCATCCGGGGAGCCTGCATGCCGCCGTGCGGCTCTCCGGTCTTCGCAAATCATTTCCGGAATATACGCTGATTCCATCTCAGATAATTCCGATTTCATCGTGCTGTAATGTTATTATATCGAAATGCATGGCTCGTAAATTCCCGGAATCAGCCATCTGTATGAAATTAAGTTTGTTTTAGGCGGAAGACAGTGTATCATTTCCGCAGGAGGTGATATTTTGGCGCGGAAACCTAAAGCACTGACAGAGGAAGAACTATGCGCCCAGATTCAGGCGGCCCAGGAAAAACGGGCTGCCGCAGATAAGCGGGCGGCGGCGGCCAGAAACGAAGAGGCCAAACTGCAGCAGCGCCTGCAGGATCTGAGACAGCAGCAGCACGTTGAGCTGCTATTGGCACTCGACGAGGCGCTTCTGGATGCCGGTATTCAGATTCGCTCTCAGGCAGATATACAGGCACTGGTCGCCAGACTGGCGCTGCCCCGTCTGGGGACCTCTGGATTTAAGTCGGTGTCTGCTGGCAGGGACGACGATTTTGCATGATACCGTAGGAAGGGCACACATGAAAGAGATTTTCTAGTCCGTGCAGTCATGCAGGACTATTTTGTTTTGGTACCTTCGTCAACTATACAAAAGGTTGCCGCAGCATTTAGTTCCAGAATCTGTATTCAGCACTTTCCAATACACACAAGCCAAGACTGGCCAGCATATCAGACAGAACCGACCGTCTGCCATACGCCGCCTGGAAACAGATACAGGGAAAGGCAATGGATCGGTTTATAATATTTGCAGCTTAGGAAAAGAGGTTTGTTATGGCAAAAGACACTCGGCGGCGGGAGCGGATTGATGTGACGCTGTTTCCGGATATAGAGGAAGAAAAAGAAGCATGTCGGAACGTAAGATCCCTGAAGAAAAAGCGGGAGCTCAGGGGATTTCTCGTGCAGGCACTGAGGGGACAGCCATCTGAAAACGGGTCAATCAAAGCCGATCTGAATGAACTGCGCAATGATCTGAACGAAATGCGTAATGACCTTAGAGAGGTCGTTTCTGCCCTCGACCATAGATTCGAAATTCTGGAAGAGAAAGTGCTGACCAGGCTGGACGAAATAACGGGAAGATCTCCGTCCAATCCAGNACCTGAAAAACAGGTATCGCCTGAAACAGTGATCCCCGAAGACGACCCGGATGAAGGTTCGAAAGAATACGTTCCCATGAGTGATGAGGAAATCATCGAGATAGGCACCCATCTCGATCTGGACATCCTGAGTATGTTTCCGCAGGATTAGCCTGGCTGGTTTCCAGCCGGTATAGTGTTTCGGTTTTGATCCGGTATGTTCTCTGAGAAAACGGGAACGGTCCAGATACACACAGTCCGGTTTCTATCCGATATCATCATCCGGTTTTNTCCGGNATTCATNCTGNGNTTCACNGTATATATGGGCGGTTTTCGTCCGGTATACAATCTGGTTTTCAGCCGATGTTATAAACCGGTTTTCATCCGGTATAATGCAGTGCCAGTACCTGGCACTGCTGCCCGCCGCCGGGGAATCAGCAGGCCAGGTACCGTTGCAAAATGCAACAGACCGGAAAAAACGTTGCAAAATGCAGCGTCCGTGTTGCAGAATGCAACAATTTCCGTTGCAAAATGCAACNCTCAGCGACAGAGTAAATTTTGAATGGCTTTACCATGCAGGTATTTTGCACGAAAAACCCCAGATTTTTCTCTTGCAAGCATCGCAAAAGTGTGACCACAGCGGGTCCACTTTCGCGCCCCGGCACCGCCGGGGGCTTGCAGAGGGACACCCCCTGACCCCCACCGGCTGCCGCCGGTTTTCCGCTTCGCGGAATCAGTGAATTGCTCCTCTTTTTCTGCCTGCAAAATGGATCTATTTGTGAGCATGTCAGGATCGGCTCTTGATGCTGGCTGCTGCGTCCTCCTTCGTGGCAAATACCCGGTTCTTTCTGAGACGCGTCCCGCCCTGCCGCGATGTGAAGTGCACGGTGCAGAACCCGCCACTCTCAGACAGAATCGTCACAGGCTCTATGATCCGGTTGGAGAGAACGATGTAACCCGTCTCGCCTTTCTGCATACTTCCGTTCTTCCTCCAGATTGCAGTCCCTGCACCCTGTCCCCAGAACTTGCAGCCCCTACGGCTGGATCAGAAAATCCTCAAAGCCGTCATCGAACTCAGCAGGCAGAGCTTCATGGATGTACTCGCTGTCGCTTTCAAACATATTGAACTGGGGACGGAAGAGAAAAGATACCTGGCCTTTTCGTCCTGACCGGTTTTTCAGGACTTTCAGTTCTATTCCTATTGGACTGCCAGCCGCCACTCTCTCCATATTTTCTTTATACAGATCCTGTGCCTGTTTGCTGCGTGATGAGGTATTTCCTTCCGCGGCCCTGTCCATCCCGGCATACTGCATGCCCATCAGCACGTCGCTGGAATACTCAATCGCACCGCTCTCTTTGAAGCTCGCAAAGGAAACTGGGGCAGTGTAATTATCTCGGTTAAAGGATGAAATAGCGACCACTGGCAAACCAAACTCCCTGCTCATCGCCTTTAGATCGAATACAGCTCTGTCTGTGTTCTGTTTGTCCGTCGCTCTTGGCTCTGCCGGCGGCACAATCTGAAGATAGTCGATAAGAACGACAGGCTTTCTTCCCGTCATTCGGATATGCTTCGCTGTCATCTCCTGGATCTGCCTGGCTCCGATATCACCATTTCCTTCGATAATACCAAACCTGACAGCGCTGCCTTCCCGATACTCTTTCATCGCGGCTTCAAACAGCTGCTGTCTTGCTTCTGAAGAGTCCTGCTCTCCGTTCAGCACTTCGCGTGTCGTCAGCGCCATGCCGGAGTATGTATCGCTGTTTTTGCTCAGCATATATGAAAGGCGGCTGATCGACTTCGCGATCAGCTCATCTGCGCCCATTTCCATCGAGAACACCAGCACATCCCTTCCCGCTGCCGCAATCTGGTCCATCATCTGCAGGGCGAATGTTGTTTTGCCAAGGGAACTGATCGCTCCAAGAATGTACAGGCCTGGATACAGACCGCCGTCCAGCAATGTATCCAGGTCAGCATAGCCCGTTGCGACAGAACAGTTTTTCGCGATGCGCTCTTTATATCCATCCAGGCGGCCAGCCGCAAAAATCGCTGCCTCATATGCAGCCTGCTCTGCTTTCCGGTCTTCCAGAATCATCTGCTCTGCACTGGAAACAAAAGCGCGAAACTCTGCAAGAAAACGCTCCCGATCTTTGCACAGGGCTTCGTTGAGGTCCTTGGCCTGCCCATACATTTTCTCAGGGCACAGAATGTACGGAACGTTCAGATCATCCAACTTAACTGTCAGCTTCGCTGCGGCATCTCTGCCTGCCTCATCATTATCGAGTGCGATGATAAGGGGATGACTTGTCTCATGCTGCTTCAGAAACCCTGCCAGCGTTCCGATACCGGACGTACCGCACAGCGCCAGTGCCGGTATCCCGGCTTCCTCTGCAGACAAGGCATCCATGGGCCCCTCCGCGACCACAACCGGATCATCTCCAGGCTCCATCAGAACAGATGCATGGAACAGTCCGCCGCGGCCTTCGTTCTGCTTCATATATCTGGCTGCCTGGGCAGGCACCGCGTCTTGCGGCCGAATATCCCTGGCCGCATAAGCGCTGGCTCCTTTGGGAAAAATGATGCGTGGAGACCCAGGTCCTTTATAGCCCCTCGCAGCAGATGTCGGCGATATCCAGTCTGGAGCATAGCCGACGCCCGTACGCTGCGCTGTCTCTGCCGATATGCTTCTGGAAGCCAGGTACACCGCGCCGGGATTTCCGGGCTCCTGCAGATTGTCCGACCATACTTTGTATTGCTCTGTATAGTCCTTTGCTTCGGAATGGGGCCTCTTTTTTGCCTGCCCGGACAGACTGGCCCTGTGTTCCGGTACGGATGCACTGGGCAGCAGCCCCAGCCTGTCAGCCGCAATACCGACCGCATCTATGAAACCAACGTTACGTTCCAGCTGGATCAGCTGCAGGACGTCACCGCCGCTGTTGAATGAACATCCCTCATGCCAGCATCTCAGCATACCGGGCCTGGATGCCCTGGGGTTTTCTGTGATGCCGGTACCGTTCGGACCCTGGCCACTGCCGCAGAGAGGACAGGTAATTCCTTTCTGGCATTTGTCAGCAGAATACAGTTCCCGCCAGCGGGGCCGGATTTCTTCTGCAAGCNGNTTANCTTCNTCTGAGGTCATTCAGGTCGTCTCCTTTCTCTGAAAAAGGCCGCACAAAACTGATCTGCCATGCTGTGCAGGCTGATTTTTGCGGTCGAAAGTGCAGTNNNGGNCCGGAAATGAGGCAGCNCCGGCGGNAATTTTCTATTTTATCTGCCTGACGCCACGCCCGCCGCTGAAAGCGGNGGCGGGCGTGAGCGGCTTCAAGTACTTAAAGTACTTACGGAAATCTNCTNCTGCTGTCTTNAGNNCCAGAAAAGAGCTTGAAAGAGCGNTTTCNGACTCTCCTGACAGGCTTTTTGCTGCCCCGANNATCGTATCGAGNGCCCCNATAATCGTATNGAGNGCCCCGANNATCGNATTGAAATCCGGGGCAGGATCTGCCGGATTGGCCGGTGGATCTGCTGGAGCGGGCGCTGAGTCCTGAGTGAATGTTCCGGCATGGAAAACNATAGCGTCCTGTCCAAACNTGGAGGTGCGCAGTGACCAGGCNGGGATGAGGCCCTGCGCTTCCCAGCAGCGCAGGGCAGACGTCATGAAATCAACGTGCTTGCCTTTGTGACGGCTGGCCGTCCTTCTGTCGATGCCGCAGCGNTGGAAGATCTTAGAGAAAAGGAGGGCCTCTGACGGCTCCTTCTGAACCCACTGACGTTTTNGTTTCTTTGGATGCTCGAAGGCATACCGGATGCGCTCAGCCTGCCGGGCCAGCCAGAAGACCTGNGCGATCCGGTTCTTCGTCATNGGGATGCGGCGTTCCGTTATNGTATGATCGTCNGCAGTCTCGAAGATNTGGAAATACTCCTGCGGGATGGTNACCAGCTGCCCGGTTATCTTCGAATAGGTGAGCAGCAGCGGCTCTGAACGCAGNTTATAGCAGATCTCCGTCTTGTCNCCGCTGGTCCGGGAGATGGTGGCCGACTTCGATCCCAGGCGGATAAGCGGNTGCGGNGCNGCCCAGNGGATGCCGGTNATCTGCTCCCAGGAACCGTNCTGGTCTGTCTCNGGGTTNCGGTCCAGATAACTGTCGCGGTGCATCTCGAAGTCGGNAGTNGGNTCNATGNNAATCTGCACNGCTGTCAGCCGCTGAAGTGAGCTGCGTATCTCGTCCTGTATATGNGCNGAAATACCGCCGCTTCTGGTGCTGCCAAGCATACGGCAGAGGCCAGTGACAGAGAACGTGCTTTCTGGGTTCTCCTCGTCCATCCAGATGCCATTCAGGCAGGANAGCACAGCGAGATCAAATTCGGTGAGCTCTGANGTGACTCCNGCNGTGATCTGAAAAGTGACNNNCTTNCNTTTGGCAATGCAGCACTTCTGCCGTTTGCCGGNATGGACTGCCTCAAACAGATGATTGAAGACGATNTTGTTNGTGACGATAAGNGGAGTNGATGCAGCNNATGNAGTCTCNGGTGCAGNCTGGANAGCAGAAGCATNAACGGACATGGAGCTTTCCCTTCCTACGCATCNGGTAAAAAACGTTTACTTGATGCGTGTTAGNCANGCCCTTGAANGCTGCTGCNTGCTGATGCTACAATGAAAGGCGAGCAGCTGCGGAACTCCGTTAAGAGTCCGCAAGGGCTATTAGTGGAGCTTCTGGTAAAGTTTGCGAGACTGTCAGAAGCTCTTTGTGTTATATGCCGGATTATTCCGGCTCTTTTGTTTTAGGTCGCGTAGCTGCAAAATTTGGGCCAGCGACTAAAAAAGGCAGTTATCTTACCGATGACTGCCTGCAATCTCTTTTTCGAACTTCGCGCTTGTTGTATACTTTAGCAACAACAGATGCGAGGTTGCTGGAGATTTTCGTGGAAATCTCGGTAACCGGCGGAGCGTCTGCAAACGCTCCGTCTGTGTCGCATCATAACACACACGAATTTGAAAAAACAACAGGACTGCCGTTCGGAAATGAAGTTTGCCGACAGCAGTCCTGTTTGCATATATACAGAAATTCGGGAGTTTACCCGAATCATTTTTTGCATAAAATCTCACGCCATTATTTAGTAGGAACTTATAAAGGTTTTCCTGACAGACAGGAAACGCACACATTCGCAGTGCGAAAGAATGTCCGCGCGAGGATACTGCGAAAAAAGAAATTCTTAGAAAAGTTTTCGCTTAACGATCAATAAGAATCCGCAGATTCAGTGGCTGAAAAAGTACACTTTTTTAGCTGAACGGAATTTTGAGGTAAAACGTGCTAAAGTTATGCCAAAATAGGCCGATAGTTCTGTTAGAGGCAAGTACATATTGGTCACTCATGGGTGGCTAAAAAAGTG
>JAAUYQ010000038.1 GCA_014805015.1 Clostridia bacterium
AAGTGGGTTCACTAAAAAGAACCACTGTATTCCAATGGCTTCAGCTCTATTGACGGAGCCCCAGGAAGATCTTCACGACAACAGATCTCGTTAAACACTCTATTATACGTGAGTCAAAAAAACACAGGTCAGTGGTTCGGTAACGAGCCGTGCTATCTTATTTCGTACATAGTCTCTCCGAAGAGAGAGTGGCACAAGTATATGTCGCAGATGCTCGAACCCCGTTGTACCCTGTGAAGACCTTCCAGGATGTTCCCCATTTTTTCTTTCGCAGCTTTATTCATAGCTGCCAGCTATCTCCTGTCGGGAATTGCCGCCTGACCTTACTGGATTGTGCGGGGCGTCCAGCGCACTTTAGGAACTGTCTAGAAATAAAGTTAACAGCTTGTCGCAATTTCTGAAGTGCTGAATGAATCACTGCGGCCGAAATCCACGGATGATGTAGTTCCATGTACCCATTGGTTCCAGACGCTCAAGATCGATCTTCTCAAAATCATCGTCAGAAACCTTGAGGCCTGTTTTATAAACAGTGGCATCACGGTTACACTTTACGACGCGTCCTGCGTTGGTTCTGGTGGAACCAATCAGACTGATGGCCTGCTCCACGTCCAGGAACGGCTGCGCTGCGCAATGTTTGGAGATATAGCAGAACACTCGATGTTCAATCTTATTCCATTTGCTGCAGCCCGGCGGGAAGTGTGCAACCTGAATTTCAAGTCCGGTGCGCTCTGCAAGTACAGCCAGTCCTTTCTTCCAGAGTCTGAGTCTGGAGCCGTTGCTTCCACCACCGTCGCAGGTGATCAGGAGACGCTTAGCATTTGGATACGTAGGGGCGCCAAAATGCTCCCACCACAGGGCAACACTGTTTACCGCGAATTCCGCGGTATCCCGACTGGTCCCGATATTCATAAATGCCAGATTCCGACTGAGATCGTAGACTCCGTAGGGCGCTATATGTCCCAGGTCTTTCAGCTCAAAATCATGATCAAGCGAGAGCCTTGGATTTCTTTTCAGGCGATACTCACTTCCAGATGTCTTGAAATTCCCAAGCAGTTCCTTCTTTTTGCAATCGATCGAGATGACAGGATCGCCTGCAGAAAGATAGTCCTGCGCCTGAGCATTGATGAACTCGAACTGGGCATTTCTGTCCGGATGAGGAGCTCCCACCTCAAGCTGCTTCTGATTCTGCTGTCGGCTGTAGCCAAGTTCCCCGAGAGTTCTCGCCACAACGTCTTTGCCGGCATGGAGACCAAAATCATGTTTGAGAATGTCCGATATGTCCCGCAGACTGAGCGTCGTCCACCAGAGGACCTGTTCCGGACTCCCATAAGGTATGTCCCGTACAATCTGCTCGACTTTTTCTGCAAGTTCAGGGTTCTTCTCTGCTGTCCGCTTGCGGCCGCCGCCTTCACGCCGCACTCGCTCCGCGTCTGCTTCCGCATCGATATTTCCTGCTGCAAGGTCCTCAACCTCATCCATTCCGGTGCGGATACTCTGACGCGCCATACCGGTAATCTCATGCATCCGCAGCTGTCCGCCGCGTCCCATGGCATTAGCCAGTGCGCCTACAACCCTGCGGTAATCTTTTTCGTTCAGCGTCGCTTTCAGTGCTTCCAAATCTCTCTTCAGACTTTCTTCACTCACCTCCAATACTCTCGACACATTTCCTCTCCGATCTAGTGCTATTCTGTCAATTCCACAGTACAGTTATAGCATAGCCGAAGCAGTAAAATTGTTAATTTTATTTTAAGACAGTTCCTTAGCACCCGTCCCCAGTAGTAGATGCTACTCCCAGCCGCTTCGCGGCTACCCCCTGAGAGGGGGTTACCGCCTGTTATATATCTCCTACGTATATAATCCATAAGGATGAGTTCCGGCCGCTGAGCTATGTCCGCGTGGACGCTAACCTATGGCATCGCTGACCGCCGAGGATGTCCGGTTGCACTTGTCTTGTCGCAGTGGCAAGTGGCAAATAGACCGCCAGGCTGTGAATGGCGTGTATGGAATTGCGCTTCCGGATCCGGAGCAGCACAGTCATAACTGATCTGAAAGCAAGAAACGGCTGCGCCTGAACCATGATGGTTCAGGCGCAGCCGTCTACATTTGCTTTTTCTCCATCCATTCAGGCCTCCCCGAAGACCCGGCGTGAGTTTGCCTCAGGCAGCTTCGTTGCGCACCTTGAGCGCCATCTTGGCCTGCATGTTGCGCTGTACCTGGTCAACGATAACGGCCACGATGATAACGAGGCCCTTGACGACCTGCTGCCAGAACTCAGACAGACCGCACATAACCATACCGTCTGAAATGACGCCGATAACAAACGCACCGACAATCGTGCCGCCGATGGTGCCGATGCCGCCGGCCATCGAAGTGCCGCCGAGAACAGCCGCCGCGATCGCGTTCATTTCCCACGATTCACCGGTGGCCGGGTGCGAGGCCGCCAGCTGCGAGGAGGCAATGCATGCAACCATGGCCGAGCAGATGCCGCTGATCATGTAGACCAGGATCTTGACCTTGTCGACCTTGATGCCGGACAGTTTCGCTGCTTTCTCGTTGCCGCCGATCG
This sequence comes from Clostridia bacterium, assembly GCA_014805015.1. Lineage (GTDB taxonomy): Bacteria > Bacillota > Clostridia > Christensenellales > Christensenellaceae > JAAUYQ01. The sequence goes on from JAAUYQ010000038.1 coordinate 2,567, forward strand.
CGTAGACGTGCCAGCCGAAAGGCGTCTTGCGAAGCAGAATCGAGAAGATCACGGCGAAGATGACCAGGATGATCAGTCCGACCGGGATCTCCGCCAGGNTNGNNCCGAAGAANTCCCANCCCTGGTTGCCGAGNGCNTCNCTGCCNCGNAGNTTNGAGTAGGTNGCNCCGTTNGAGATNATGTTNGCAAANCCGCGGNNGATGTACATGNNNCCCAGNGTGCAGATGAACGGNGCNACGTTGAANTTNGTGATGATCANNCCATTNACNNNNCCGATCAGCGCNCCGAGNANGAGNGTGATNANNACNACCGATGGCACATTGAAGAACCAGACGACGCCGGANCCTTCAAAGACCAGGCCTTCCTGCAGAAGCAGTCCGGCNACAATCCCGCCNAGGCCGACGATGGAACCGACGGAAAGGTCGATGCCGCCGGTGATGATGACAAAGGTCATGCCAATGGCAAGGATACCGTACAGCGCCACGTGCTTGCCGACGAGCAGCAGCGAATTGACGGTCAGGAAATTCTGCGCCACGATGCTGAAGAAAATAATGAGCGCGATCAGAACCAGGAAGGTGCGCCCCTTCATCAGCACCATGCCGAGCGACATGTTGCTTTGTTTTTTGTTCATGATGCTTCTTCCGTCCCCTTANTGGTGTGNTGNCCCTTATAGGAGGCCAGGACAAGTGCCTCTTCCTGAATGTCATCGCCGCTCAGCTCGGCTGTGAGGATGCCGTTCGAGAGCACGATGACCCGGTCTGCAATCGCAATTACTTCCTTCAGTTCCGAAGAAATAACGATGATGGAGAGCCCTTCTTCCGCGTACTGATTAATGATGTCAAATACTTCCGTTTTGGCGCCAATGTCAATGCCGCGACTCGGTTCATCCATCAGCAGGATTTTCGGTTCTGTCAGAATNCCCTTGCCGATGACGACTTTCTGCTGGTTGCCGCCGGACAGTGACAGAATCGGNAGCCGTTTGTCTGCTACCTTGATGTGAATATCCGCAATCTCTTTCTCAACCATCTCGTTTTCCTTGTTGAAGTCCACGAGAGGGCCGCTGCGGTAGCGGTGAATTGCGGAGAGTGAGGTGTTGCGGCCGATGTCGAGCGACTGCACAAGACCCTCCCTCTGCCGGTCTTCCGGCACCAGGGCAAAGCCNTTCTCAATCTGCTCTGTGATCGAACGGATCTTCATGGGCTGGCCTTCCAGAAGCACCTGGCCGCTNTGCTCCGGCCNNAGACCCATGAGGCACTCAAAGACCTCCGTGCGTCCCGCACCCATCAGACCATAGATTCCAAGGATCTCGCCCTGGCGGAGCTTGAAGTTGACATGGTCAAGCAGGTAGCCGCCGCCGCTCTTGGGGAGCGTCAGATCCTTGACTTCGAGCGCGACCGGCCGCTTTTCCCAGTCGATGTTGCGCTCGCGCTTTGGATAGGACTTATTGTCGCCCGTCATCTGCTGGACAATCCAGGGNACGTCGATATNCTTGACGTCGGCATCCGCCACGTACTTGCCGTCCCGCAGAATCGTNACATGGTCGCCGATCTGCATGATTTCCTCAAGCCGGTGCGAAATGTAGACGATGCTGATTCCCTGGGCCGTGAGCTCCCGCATGATCTTGAAGAGCACTTCCACTTCCTGATGGGAAAGCGAGGATGTGGGCTCGTCCATGATCAGCACCTTNAGGTCATCATCCACCAGGTTCTTGGCNATCTCGATCATCTGCTGCTGGCCGACGCGCAGATCACCGACGAGCGTGTCAACCGGAATCGGATGCTCGAGGCGCTCCAGGACTTCCTTGCTCTTCTGGCGGTGGTACTCATTGTCCATGCCCGCACCCTTGCTCTTCTCACGGCCCATGAAGATGTTTTCGTAGACGGGCAGGTTCGGGAACAGNTTGAGTTCCTGGTGAATAATGCCGATGCCGCGCTTGCGGGCGTCTGTCGTGTTTCGGAAAGAGACCTCTTCGTCACCCATGTAGAGCTTGCCTTCGCTCGGCTGCTCAATGCCGGCAATGAGACGCATCAGCGTCGACTTGCCGGCGCCGTTTTCACCGATCAGCACGTTGACCTTGCCCGTGAGCAGGTCAAAATCGACATTGTCGAGCGCTTTTGTACCAGGGTAGATCTTGCTGACTTGTTCGGCGTGCAGCGTAACGCCTGGTTTGCAGCCTGCTGCCATCGTCTACTCCTTCTCCAGCTTCACTGCGGTGATCAGCAGCTCATCGTTGCCGTCAGCNGTGAATGTACCGACGAAATCAATGTTCTGGCCAACCAGGGAGGCCGGGTCCGCCGGCTTGATGACGTTCTCGTCAATCAGCGTATGCAGTTCCTGGGAGATCTCCGCCCATTCCTGCTGGTTGGTGTAGTCACCGTAGCTGACGATATCGAGCGTGTCACGCGTGGACGATCCTTTGTAGATGTCGCCGATCTGGATCTTGATGACCTCAGGNCCGTCATAGCCGTCCAGCTTNACCGTCATGAANCCGGCCTTCTTGTCGGTGTTGACTTCCTCCACCGTACCGCTGCCGCTCACGGCATAGCTGATCGAACCCGTGGTCCCCATCGAGTACTTGCCGTACTTGTCGGCCAGCGAGGTAAGGTCGCCGCCGGCCTCGTTCAGGAATTCCGGCAGAGCGACTGCTTTGCCTTCGATATTGGCTTCTGCTTCTGCCCACAGGCCGGTTGCACTCTCCGAGGCATTGAAGCTGCTGTTGCCAGTCATTTCCTCAACCTGGTCGATCGGAACGATCTTTGCACAGCCCGCCGCAAAGACGACGAGCATCAGAAGCGCTACTGCTGCTGCTCTGTGTTTCATGTTCATTCCTCTTTTTAGGTAAAGAGAAAGGGCTCAGCGAGCCCTTTCCTTACGCTGCGTAATGTACTATTCCTGCGTGAACACGAATGTGTGCAGGTTGCCGACGTTGTCACTGGTAATGGCGATACAGTCTACCAGCTGCTTTTCGTCAAGACCGGTTGAACCTTCCTTCAGGTACTGGTCGGCCTGCTCCACTGCCATCTCAGCGATCAGAGCACACTGCTGCAGAGCAGTGCCAGTCATCTCATTNGCCGCGATCAGGGCCGCTGCCTCGTCGCTGCCGTCNACGCCGATGATCTTGATGTCGCCGCGTCCGGCCGCCTTGCAGGCTTCGGCTGCGCCGACGGCCATCGTGTCATTGCCGCAGATGATACCCGTGATGTCCGGGTTGGACTGCAGGATGGTCTCTGTCTTCTCGAAAGCTTCTGTCTGCTCCCAGTTAGCTGTCTGCTGAGCGACCATTTCGAGGTCCGGATACTGGTCAATCACTTCGTGGAAAGCTGAGGAACGCACACCGGCATTGGTGTCGGATTCCTTGCCGAGCAGCTCAGCATATTTGCCTTCCTCGCCCATGGCGTCAACCCATTCTTCGGCGATCGCCTTGGCACCCTGGTAGTTATTGGCCACGATCTGAGAAATAGCCACACCGTCTGCATTGATCTCGCGGTCAATCAGGAAGGTGGGGATGCCGGCATCGCGGGCTTTCTGCACCGCGTTCACCGTCGCGTCCGCACCGGCGTTGTCGCAGATAATTGCGGCTGCCTTGTCGGCGATGGCGTTGTCAAACAGTTCAGCCTGCTTGGTCGGGTCGTCATCGTGCGAAACAGCCTTGACTTCATATCCAAGTTCCTCTGCCTTGGCAGTGGCTGTATCCGCCTCTGTCTTGAAGAACGGATTGGAGTGAGACGGGGTGATGATGTAGATAACGTTCGAGCCGCCGCCCGGCAGCGGTTCGTCGTCCGCCGCTGTCTCGCCTGCTTCTTCCGAAGCTTCCTGAGCCGCCTCTGAGACTTCTGCGGAAGCCTCTGCCTGCGCGTCGTCCGCTGCCACGGTCGAAGCCTCAGCGGAAGCTTCCTCACTAGCGACGGCCGCCGGATCGCTGCTCGAGCAGGCCGTGAAGACGAGTGCTGCTGCCATGACCGTGCACAGCAGTGCGACGAGTACTTTTGCTTTCATTCATTTCCTCCTTGAAAGATATTCCTGAGCTGTCTTCTGACAGTTCCGGTAAACGGACTCCCTGGGGTCCGTTCAGCCGTTCATTTTGGCGGCGTCCACAGTGTACGCCGTACAGCCTGATGCCAGCCGCTGTATTTCATGTCCCGCTCTGCCGCAGACATCTGCGGCTCGAGCGTCCGCTTGTTGGAAGCGGCCGCAAGCATCATCCGGTCGTAGAGCCCGATCGCCTCGCCCGCCATGTGGGCGGCGCCAAGGGCCGAGAGCTCAGCGGTCGCGGAAATCGCCACCCGCCGGCCGATGATATCGCTCTGAAACTGCATCAGGTATTCGTTACCGGTCGCCCCGCCGTCCGTGCGCAGTTCCTCAATGCCAAGGGACGAATCCTGCTGCATGGCAGTGACGACATCTGCGACCTGGTAGGCGATGGACTCGAGGGCGGCTTTCACGAACTCCGCCCGGCCGGTCGTACGGCTCATTCCGCAGGCAACGGCATGGGCTTCCGGGTCCCAGTAGGGAGCGCCGAGCCCCGAGAAGGCAGGAACCAGATACGTGGTATCTGCCGGATTTGCCGTGCGCGCCAGCTGATCTGTCTCCTGCGGTGAGCCGATCATCAGCATATCGTCCTTGAGCCAGGTGATGACTGCACCTGAATAGTTGATGTTGCCCTCAAGGACGTACGTTATGTTTTCGCGGTTCCCCCAGGCAATGGAGGTTGCGAGCTTCTTGCTTTCCACGAGCTTGCTGCCCGTGTTCATCATGACAGAGGAGCCGGTACCGTAGGTCGCCTTGACCATGCCGGGTTCCGTGCATCCCTGCCCGAAAAGTGCGGCATTGGAGTCTCCCATCACAGCACGGATCGGGACGCGCTCCGGGAGCTGCCCGCCGAAATCTGTAGAACCGAAGTCGCCGTCTGAAGCCGTGAGCTCAGGCAGCGCCTCCATCGGTATCCCAAACACCTCGCAGGCATGCGCATCCCATTCGAGGGTATGGATGTTGAAAAGCTGTGTGCGGGCGGCATTTGAGAAGTCCGTGCGAAACTCCCGGCCGCCTGTCAGCCGGAACACAAGCCAGGTATCGATTGTCCCTATGCACAGGCGTCCCTCGCCGGCGAGCCTCTTCGCTTCCGGCACGTTACGCATCAGCCATGCCAGCTTGGAAGCCGAAAAGTAGGGCGAGAGGGTGAGGCCCGTAACGGCCCGTGCCTGCTCCGCGTAGCCCTGCTCCATCAGCTCCGCGCAGATCGCTTCGCCGCGGGCACACTGCCACACAATCGCATTGTAGATCGGCCGGCCGGTCTCGCGGTCCCAGGCAAGCGCCGTCTCCCGCTGGTTCGTAAGGCCCACAGCCCGGATACCGGCAGCGTCAATGCCGGACTCGCGCACAACATTACCGGCCACTTCGAGAACGTTCGCATAGATCTCTTCCGGATCGTGCTCGACCCAGCCCTGCTTATCCACGTGCTGCCGGTGCGGAATGTCCCTGCGCACCAGCAGTTCGCCCTCGCGGCCGAAAAGCAGTGCCTTGGTTCCCTGCGTGCTCTGATCGACGCTCAGGATGCACTCTTCCATCTGTTGAGCTCCTTGCGTACCGCTTCAGCGATGCCGGCGGCATTGAGTCCATAATGTTCAAACACCTGGGCGGAATTCCCCGTGATCACCGGTGCGTCCGGCAGGGCCAGGGAGTGCACGGGACGGGGGCAGCTTGCTGCGACGGCCTGGGCCACCTGGGCACCAAGACCGCCGTACGGCGAGTGCTCTTCCGCTGTAAACACTATTTTGGCATTTCCTGCCACATCTAGCAATGTTTTCGTGTCGAGCGGCTTGAGACAGTACATGTCCACGACCGCCACATGAATGTTCTCCTGAAGCAGCGTGTCCGCAGCCTGCACGGACGGAGCGACCAGCTCGCCGCAGGCAATGATGCACGCATCGCCGCCGGTGCGGAGAATATTCGCTTTGTTAAGCTCAAACGGACAGTCTTCTTCGCTGTACACATCCGGCACCGCGTTGCGGCCAACCCTAAGATAGGCCGGATCCTCGATTGTGAGCAGCGCCTCCACCAGCTTTGCCGTCTGGAAATGGTCGCTCGGCAGATAGACGCTGAGGCCGGGGATCGCGCACATGGCGGCAATGTCCTGCGCCGAATGATGCGTCATGCCGAGCGCACCGTAGCTGACGCCGCCGCTGATGCCGATGATCTTGACGTTGGTATTCGAGTAGGCGCAGTCGACCTTGACCTGCTCATAGCTGCGCGTCGAGACAAACGAGGCCGGCGACGCTGCCCAGGACTTTTTGCCGCAGCGGGCCATACCGGCCGCGATGGAAATGAGGTTCTGCTCTGCGATGCCCACTTCCACGAACTGATCCGGAAACCGGTCGGCGAAAGGTGCGAGGGAGGCACTGCCGCGCGAGTCGCTGCACAGGACCACGATATCCTTGTCCGTTTCGGCTGCCCGGCAGAGAACGTCGCAGATGGCCTGCCGGTTCGGTATGTTAGACATCTGCCTCTCCCTTTCTCTTCTCAAAGTCCGCGATGATCTGCTCGTATTCTTCCGCGGTCGGCAGGTGATGATGCCAGCCGGCCTTGTTTTCCATAAGGGGCGAACCGTATCCCTTGACCGTGTGGGCCAGGATGACGGTCGGACGGCCCTCGAAGGAGCGGGCACCCTCAAAGGCGACCCGCAGCTCCTCAAAATCGTGGCCGTCCTCAACCGTGATGACATTCCAGCCAAAAGCACTCCAGCGCTCTTCCTGGCTGTCCTGCGCCATGACGTCCTCGGTGCTGCCGGAAATCTGCAGCCGGTTGCGGTCCACGACCGCGCACAGGTTGTCAAGATGGAAATGGCTCGCGGCCATCGCTCCCTCCCAGACAGAACCTTCGGCAAGTTCTCCGTCGCCGAGTACGCAGTAGACGCGGTAGGGACGCCCGTCCATGCGTCCGGCCAGAGCCATGCCGACGCAGACGCTGAGGCCGTGGCCGAGCGAGCCCGAGTTCATTTCAATGCCCGGCACCTTGTTGGTCGGGTGACCAATGTACGGAGAGCCGAACTTGGAGAACTCGCGGATCGCCTCCTCAATCGGGAAGAAGCCCTTGGCGGCCAGCACGGCATAAAGAGCCTCAACCGAATGTCCCTTGCTCAGGATAAAACGGTCGCGGTCAGGGTCGTCGAGACGGCGCGGATCCACATTCATCTGCTCAAAATAGAGCTCCATCAGAATGTCGATGACACTCATGTCTCCGCCGATATGGCCGCCTTTGCCGGCCATGATCATGTCGACGACGTTGCGCCGCAGGTCCCAGCGCAGACGCTTGAGGTTTTCCAATTCATTCACCTCTCAGGTAGGCCTTGACGTCTTCCTCAATCGGATCATACAGGTCCGGGATAACCCCGATATACTTGCACGATTCGTAGAGGACCGGCACCACATCCTCGTGGATGCCGACGCAGTGGTGGATATAGGGACCTTCAACCAGCTTGGCCTCAAGCCGCTTGATGTTGTCCACTTCCACCCACAGATACGTTCCTTTGCCCTTCGGGCCGTCCACAGCCTTGGCCGTGCCCATCAGCAGGTAGTATTCGCCGTTGTCGCCGTCAAAGCGGGCGAGCGTCACCAGGCCGTGCTGGGCTTCTGCCGTGAGGCTGCCCGGGTAGTCAAAGGCCAGAGGCTCTGTAAGAACCGGCTTTTCTCCGGCAACAGACGTCGGCCAGGGGCCGCAGTGCTGCAAAAGCTCGCCGTTCGGGTTGTCCGGATGACGGATCGTCCAGTCGGCAAAGAAGCTCCGCTTTTTGTCCATCGCGGCCGCTTCCACAATGAGAGCCGTAATGGCGCCATGAATATCCGTCTCGCAAACGACCGGGATGCCCTCGTCATTCATCAGCGAATTGGCCGCGCACGGCATGATGCCGATTTCGCTCTGCAGCTGGTTCCAGCACTGAATAGCCACCGCCTGGCAGCCGTACTTCTTCACCAGATGCTCCATTGCGACTTTGAGTGCCGCCACGTTCTCGAGAGCCTCGTCGCTCACCTGGATGTCCCACTGGCTGCGGATCTGCTCCTCTACCTGCCGGACTTCAGTGCCTTCCTCTTTCACCTTGCGGATCTCATCGGTCAGCTCGGGCATCGGAATCGGCGAGAGCTGGATATTGAAACGCTCAAGCAGTTCGCCCTCGTTGCACATGGTCGACCAGAAATCAAACGGGCGCGTGGAAATCTGCAGGATCCGGATGTGCTTGAAAGTCCGGACTACATTGCACACAGCGAGGAAGTCACGGATGCCCCGGGCAAATTCCGGATCATCGACGCGGCAGTTGGTCATATAGGTGAAGGGGACACGGAACCGGCGCAGCACCTTGCCGGTGGCAAACAGGCCGCACTGCGTGTCGCGCAGCCTCGTGCCGTCCGGTTCCGGGCGTTCGTCGAGCGGACCCCACAGGAGTACCGGCACGCCCATATCCTTGGCAAGACGTGCGCATTCGTACTCGGTGCCGAAATTGCAGTGCGGGATGAACAGACCGTCAATCCCTTCCTTTTTGAATTTCTCGGCTATCTTTTCACGGTCGGCATCGTCGTAGAGCAGACCTTCCTTATTGATATCATTGATCTCGACGAAGTCGACGCCAAGCTCCCGGAGCTTGTCTGCAATCAGCCCCCGGTACTTAATGGCGTCCGGCGCGCTGAAAATGCTGCGCCGTGTCGGTGCGTAGCCGATCTTGATTTTTTCCATCTCCTCTGGCACGCGCGCCTCTGCCGGCATCGGCCCGGAAGGTACGTGCCGCGTCCTCCGTTCTGTCGGTTCCTGACTGCCGGATTCCGCGAAAACGCCCCTTCTCCGGCATACCTGTGCCCGTTCTGCCCGCCTTGCTGACGGCCTCAAATGTTTAGCCGTGAGGCAGTAAAACTTTACTTCAAACTTAACGTTAATTATAACTCCGCACGCCCTGCTTGCAACCGGTTTGTGTTCATTTTCCTTAATTCCGGGAACCCGTTCCAGGTCCGGGCTTCCAGTCCGCACAGCTAAACATTTATATAAACGTTTACCTATTTCCGACACAAAAGCCCGGCTGAAAATCCCTGCTCAGTGCAAAGGATTTCAGGCCGGGCCTTTTCTGTCCGCATGGCCGGGGCTGCCCGACAGGCAGCGGACTGTGCCGCGGACCACAAATTCGGTGGAAACCTCTACTTTGGAAGTGATGTCCGTCCCCGTCTTGATCACACGGACGATGTTGCGGACCACCAGCCCGCCAAGCTCTCCGTTCGGCACAAATACTGTGGTAAGCGGCGGCGAGGAGAGCGCCGAGAACGGCAGATCATCAAACCCGATCAGCGAAATATCATCCGGGATGCGCAGGCCGTGGTCCTGGAAGGCACGCATGGCACCAAGTGCCATCAGATCATTGTCCGCGAAAAAAGCTGTGGGAAGATCTCCTCCGTGCTTCCCGAGATAGCGAAGCGTATCCTCGTAAGCTCCTTCAATATTAGGCGCGACAGTAATAATATGATTCTTTCGCAGCGAGAGGCCCCGTCGAAGCAGTGCCCGTTCGAGGCCCTGGTGCCGCGCCTGGAAATTGTGGATCCGGAATGAACTCTTGATGTAGCCGATCTGCTCGTGGCCCTGGTCGATCAGGTAGTCCCCTGCCACATACGCTGAATCAATATTGTTGATCGCCACAGAGTTAAACTGCATGTCGTGCGTCCAGTTATCCAGGATCACGAGCGGCGTGGCTGCCTCGCGGAAACGGTCAATGTCTTTCGGCCGCATCTCCGTCGCCAGCAGCACCAGTCCGCAGTCCTCCTCGTTGAGCAGGATGTCCAGTTCCTCTTCATAGTCCGGGCTGCGCCGGTCAAGGTTAAACAATATGGTCTCAAACCCATTTTCGCGCGTTTCCCGTTCAAAATGAGAGATCAGTGCCGGAAAGAACGGCGTGTTGTCGATTATAGAGCCGGTTTCCCGGTAGATGACAAGCTTGATCTTCGTAATGCTGCTGTCTTTGAAGTAGCCCAGTTCCTTGGCCTTCCGCATGATGATCTCGGCGGTCTGGCGGCTGACGCTTTTCTTATGGTTAAGCGCATTCGACACGGTTGCCGGGGAAAACCCGGTCGCCTTGCTGATGTCTCGAATACTCGTCTTCACGATCCCCTTCTTCCGGCCCCCTCCCGTGCCGTTGCCGTACCTGGCAGGTGCCCGGCCTGCCCGGTGCACGTGCAGAACTCGCCGCTGCGGGACCGCACGCCTCTGTCTGCCGGCAAGCAGAGGCAGAAGCCTTGAACTGTTTATAGTGTACATTACAGCATGTCATTTGTGAACATGATCGCAGAAACGGCACAGAGATGCGCCGAACCGGGCTCACGAACAGATTGTTCATGCCGGGGAATGGTGGTACATTGAAGGCACCGGCAGCACATACAGACATTGGGCCGGATATCTTCCGCAACTGAGGGGAGCAAGACAATGCGTGCATTCAAAACGGCACTGCCCGCAGCAGTGCTGATGATCTACCTGCTGGCAGCGCCGGCTGCCGGACTCGCGTCGCCGCTAACCTGGGATGATGAGCTGGCGGCGCATCCGGATCATACGATCACAGACTTCACAATGGACCTCAATGTCACTGCCGCCATCACCTGGGAAAATGTGGTTGCGCAGCTCGGAGCAACGGCACCGGTGAATGTGCTGATCTTTGCTGCCGAGGGAATCCAGATCAATTTCCTAACCGATCATCTGCCGATTGCAACGGGTCAGCACGTTTCCGTGGCCCTCCGGGACGATCCGCGCGCGGTCAATCTGATGCAGGTCATCATCCGCGGAGACGTGACCGGCAGCGGCCGCCTCAACATTGCTCAGCTGGTGCGCCTGGCCGGCGCCCTGAACGGCACGAGACCACTTGACGGACTCTATGCACTTGCCGGAGACGTGAACGGCAGCGGCAGTCTCAACATAGCGGACCTCACACAGCTTGCGTCCTGGCTGCGCGCTGCCTGAGAAAGCCGAACCCTGAGCTTGGGCCCACTGGGATTTCCGCGGGTCTAAGGCTGATCCGGCACTGCGGAAGATCTTCCATCTTCCGCATATCCATGTTTCTCCTCGGCCAGGGCATGATGCAGAGCATTTCAGTGAGATCAGGTCCAGGTCACATGCAGGCTCCGAATCGATCGCTGCACCCGACAACAACCATGCGAAAACGTTCCAGGTCAATGTGCGCTGTAGTTTGGTCAAGCCGGTAACCCGACCACGTGGTATCCGCTCAACGTTGTCAGAATGTCCCAGCGGGAGTCTATGTTTTCATCGCTCAGCCTTTCTCAGTATTTCCTTCACTCCCTCTCTGATCAAGGGCTGCTCTGGTGCGAGCGCATCGACTGCTTTTTCTGTCAGAGCTGTCAGCAGTTCACTTTCCTGTCTGCTGATCTCTCCGCTCGCTGCACACGCTTTCAGCGTGCTGGCAATCCGGCAGTATTCGCTGAGCAGCTTGTCCCTGCGGGCTTCATCCTGTTCAATTCCAGCCAGTCCCGATGCATAGCGGAACAGATAGAACGGGGTCAGTGCGATAAGAGGTTCCTGCAAAATATCATCCAGCGTGATCTGGTCTATTTGCAGAATGGGCATCTCAGACACGGCAGTCCCGGCTGACAGTTGCAGATACAGACACACCGGCGATTCCAGTTCGTCGGGAGCCCTGAGACATATCAGTCCCGCGCGAGGCAGTTTGGCATAAGCAAGTACTTCTCCATCCGCCGTTTCTTCCACGACTACCTCCATATCAGCGCCAAGTATATACTGCGGAATCCTTATGAAGGTTTCGCTGTCCGGCGTTCTCTGAACTTCAAAGAGGAAATCCTCTTCTGCGCCGTCCTCCGCCACAACGAGGTGCAGATCTGCCTCGAGACTGTGGCAGCTGGTGCAGTCTTCGAAAAATGTCTGATCACTGCTAAAACGGATCACCGCCTTATCCGTATAGCATGTACCGAACATACGGTCCACTATTGGAATCAGCAGCGCAGGCGCGTCCTGCACGATTGCCCTGAACGTGTTCCCATATACATCATCGCGGTCCACTGATCCTAATTCCCTGCCCATGCTCGTACCTCACATTGCAATGCAGATAAAGTGGCCCTGCTGCTTTACGTATTCAAAGCTGTCCCTCTGTCAGATTTCTCAGAGAAGCTTTTCAACTTCCTCTTTCACAGTATCCATAGATGTGGTGGGCTCGAAGCGCTCCACAATGTCGCCGTTGCGGTCAATCAGAAATTTGGTGAAATTCCACTTGATCTCGCCATTGCTGCTGTAGTCCTTGTCCATTTTCTTGGCCATACCCTTGAGCATGAGCGCCTTTGCACCTTTTCCGAAACCCTCGAACGTGGTGTTTTCGGCGAGATAGCGAAAGAGCGGATCGGCTGTCTCCCCGCGCACATCGATCTTATGGAACTGCGGAAAGGTCGTTCCATACTTGAAAGTGCAAAAATCATGTATCTCCTGATCCGTGCCCGGCGCCTGGCCAAGGAACTGATTAGACGGAAAGTCCAGAATCTCAAGACCGTCCTTTTCGTGCTCCTTGTACATTGCCTCCAGGTCCTTGTACTGAGGGGTGAAGCCGCAGCCCGTTGCGGTATTGACGATAAGAAGCACCTTCCCCTTGTATTTCGCGAGGGACTCCTCCTGCCCGTCCTGGGTCTTCACCCTGTAGTCGTACACGCTCATATGTCTTTCTCCTTTTTCACTTTCGTATAAGTATACAGCCCAGACTCCCACCCGACATCAAGCAACTACAGCCTGAAAATTAGCCTGCATGCACAAAATCATGTACGTTTCATGGCGCGCCATTCCAGATGACTGGCAGTCTTAAGACGCAGCTTGGAATCCGCAATCCGAATACCTATAGCTCTGATAGGATAATAATGTACGCTACACTTTCCTTCAACCTCTGCCGAAGCATGGTGGGATCATTTCCTCACTCCACGTTCCGCGCCGCCGGCAGTCTCATCCCCACACGCGGCTGAGGTCCGAGAGTGAACAGAATTGGCCGCTTCCTCATGCAGCATACAAAGCTGCCATGTATGGATGTCCGGCTGTGTCCGTTGGGACTGCTGTTTGCCAGCTTTGCCGTGAACTTCTCCTTAACAATACGTCCTGCACGCGATTTGCGCTGCCCAACATGAGAAGAGAGAACTGGCTGTGCAACCGGATTCTTTCTGTCCCAGCAAAACTGCCGGCATAGACAGTGGACTCTGGCTCGCCGGCAGTCCAGCGCTTCTGAGGGGACGCAAATCATCTGCCTGCATCCGGCAGTCGCCAGTGCTGCAGTTCCGTCTTCAGCTTCTCAAAGAGACCTATGAATCTGGGTACCGCCTCCTGAACTGAGCGGGCAGCCTCCTCATTATAGACATGCGCAGAAGTCCGTCGTGCCTGCAGCATTTCGAGCCACCCCTCTTCGTCTGTGACAAGACCCACCCTGTACGCCAGCTGTATGATCTGTCTGGGCGAACCCGAGGCGGCCTCCGCATACCCGTGATCGGCCAGAACTGCCTTCATAGCCCGCCAGGACTGCTCGAAACAGATCTGAAAAAGATTTGTCGAGGCAGCCAGCGCAACAACTGGGTTCATGGTCATTTCGTCTTCTATGTTTTCCACGAGGTGCAGGTTCTGCAGAGCTCGCTCGAACTGTTCTGTGCTGTCCATAAGAATCACCCCGTCTTTTGCAATCTCCCGGCGCAGATCCGTCGTTAAGACACCGCCCAGGTCCACCACGTCAAATGTCAGCAGCGTTCTCACGTGATCGTCGATCTCAAGCATGAACCGCAGCGTATCTCCGCCGCGGACTGCAATGTCGATGTCGCTGTGCGCCTGATTTGTGCCCCGGGCACGGGACCCATACAGAATGACGCGGTGAATACCGCATTGCCTGGCAAACCGCAGTATTTCGCGGCGCAGCTGCTGCGGCAGACAGCCGCAGCGCTGTTCGCCGCCTACCCGTTCCTTGCCCGGCGCGGCTGTGTAGGTTTGAGCTTCCATAGCTGCAAGGATATCATGCAGCCAGTCCATACGTCCCCGCTCCGGCAGGGATCATTTCTTCCTGGCAGCTCCGCACCGGCTGCAAGCTGCCGCGGCTGAACAGAAAACAGATCACACCTGACTGTCGCTCGTCATGCACAGGTATGCGTAAATTGCAGGAATCTCGTTCATTCCCTTCCTCAATTATGCTATAATCGAGATCGAATCAAATATTGCCAACTAGGTTGACTTTGATTTCCTGCAGAAGCATCAGAAAGCTATTCCAACGGACATACATCCTGCAAGAAACAAGAAAAGAGGAGCAAGATCATGCAGCAAGATTCCATGCAGAACGCACAGAAAAGCAGGGCTCCGGAGCTACCCGGGGACGATCCCGACTACTCGGCGTATCCTGCGGAAACAGTCTGGAACACAGTCCTTTGCACCCTGCCTGCCCGGGCTATTGCGCTGCTGAATACTCTGTCAGGTTCAGACTTCAGCCCTGATCAGCGGCCGGAGTACCTCATAACTACGAGCATCACAACGCAGCCGGATGGCACGGAAATGGCGCCCAGAGAAGACGTACGTTTCAGCCTCACAGACGCCGACGGCTGCCGGAAATGCCTTCATCCGATCTGCTGTCCCGACTGGGATCAATGGATGCTGGGGGAATTTGTCTACTCGGATCTGCGGTTCGCCGAGTGGATGGCGGAGCTCACCGGCAAGCGCGAATCAGATCCCGACCGGCCTGGCGTTGTGCTCTTGCGCGCAGAAATGCCTCGTCAATTCATAATAAACCTCCGGGACACGCATAGAATTCCGGCCGAGATCGAGGTTGTGCTTGGCGAAAACCAAGAAAACTGTATTATACTCGGGATCCAGGTCCAGAACATGCCGGCCCTGAGAGTCGAAGATCTGCTGCAGCCTGGGCGTCTGGCCCTGCTTCCCTTCTATATATACACGCACGCCGGTGATCTGCAGGTGCTCGCAGAAGATCCAAGGCAGGCGGAATTGCTGATCGCCGAGATCGCTGATATCTGCACCCAGCTCCGGCAGATGTCTGAAGAGGGTACGATTACGCCGTTCGAACACAGCGTGCTGCTGGAGCTCATGCGCGTGGTCACCCGAAATGCTGTCCCCGGTACAATCGTCTCGGAGAAGGCAGCGGAGAAAGTGAAGGCAGAGATGCTGACAATTGCCCTAGACCCGGTCGGCTTGTTTCGGTGGAAAGACAGGGACAGGTTCGCGGCCGGCAAGTCTGCCGGGCGTCGCCACAAGCGCTGGGACGGACCGCGCCGGTGGATCCGTTCTGCACGCACGGCGGATCCTCACCGCTGAGGAACACTCGCCTAGAAAGTGAAAGGAGCGGACAGCGGCCAGGGTCAGACCCGGCGCGCCTCCGCTCCTGAAATTCTGAAAATCCGTTGGCCTCCCGCGGCCGCCATCCCAGACGGGACTCGCCGGGCCTTTCGGCTGCTTTTCAGGAAGCCGAGCCCATGTTGAGCTCCGCCAGCTCATGATTGTCGAGCGGCATGTTGGTGGCCTGCAGGTCCTGAAGGAAGTGCTGCTGCGTGGTCGGCCCGATAATGGCCCCGCCGACAACCGGCTGACACAGGACCCACGCGAGCGCAATCTGCGTCACCGTCGCACCGCGGTTGGCGGCAATTTTCTCTGCAATGCGCAGCCGGTCCATATTTTCCTGGCACAGATACTCCGTGCAGGTCTCCGGCGGCAGAATCTGGCGCACTTCATCAAACGGCATATTAGAATTAATGGCACCGGAGAAGAAACCGCGGGCCAGTGCTGAGTAGGCGAAAATCGGGATATGGGCCTGCAGAAACCACTTGCGGGCCTCCGCCTTGTCGCGGCCGGACAGATGAACACTGCCGCCGAACGGATCGCCCACCATTACGGCCAGTGAATAGGCTGGTTCCCCGAAGGTAAAGCCCTGAAGCCCGTGCCGGGCCGCATAGCGGTTGGCATCCCGCATCCGCACGTGCGTCCAGTTCGACGCCCCGAATGCCCGGATCTTGCCTTCCTGAACCAGGGCATTCAGCAACTCAATAAAGACGCCTACGTCTTCGCCCGGAACGTCGCGGTGAATGGCGTACAGATCAATACAGTCTGTCTTTAAGGCTTCAAGGGACTGACCAAGTTCTTCCCGCAGGGACTCCGGGCTGAACTGCAGCCCGGTCTGTTCTGGATTGCATCCTTTGGAAATGATGCAGAGTTTGTCGCGGTTGCCGCGTGCATCCATCCAGCGGCCAATCACCTGCTCGCTCTGTCCGTAGCTGCGCGCCGTGTCGAGCGTCGTCACGCCCTGGGAGACGACAAAGTCCAGCATTTCACTGCTGTCTTCGCCAACCATCATGGGTTTCGTCGCTGTTCCGTAGATAATCTCCGAGATCTCTACCGGAACATTTTCCATCTTCAGATATTTCACCAACTCGCGGCAAGGAGACTCCCGCCTCTACAGGCGGGGGAGGAATTGCCGCCTGCCTCCTTTGTCAGAGCAGTCTCCACCCTCCGGTATGAACGGCCTTCTGTACTTTGAAAATGGCCACACTCCTGCCGTCTTCGAGCAGGATACGGCTTCCGCCGCAGTGTGCGCCGTGAACTGTATGGCGCTTTCCACTGATCCATACAGAATCTCCAGGCCGGTAGGGACTGCGTGATCTGCGTATGCTGCGCCGCCCCCGGCTTACGGTAACTCCGCCGTTCTTCCGTCGCTTTTCTGCTCGGCGGGCACGAAATGTCCGCTCGTTCTTTTCGCCTTTTCGCGGCTCGCTTCTGTTTGTTCTGC
>JAAUYQ010000039.1 GCA_014805015.1 Clostridia bacterium
CTCGAACTCTCGACCTCTAGCGTGACAGGCTAGCGTTCTAACCAACTGAACTACCAGGCCTTGCGGCAACCGTTTTCTGCAAGACCCACAATGGTGGGCCCTCAGGGACTCGAACCCCGGACCAATCGGTTATGAGCCGACCGCTCTGACCAACTGAGCTAAGGGCCCGCAATCCTGCATAACAACGGTTTCCAGCACATGGTGACCCCACCGGGAATCGAACCCGGGTTACCGCCGTGAAAGGGCGATGTCTTGACCGCTTGACCATGGGGCCGGAATCGGAAAAAACTTGGTCGGGGTGGAGGGACTTGAACCCCCGGCCCCATGCTCCCAAAGCACGTGCGCTACCAAACTGCGCTACACCCCGAGGCTTCCTTGTTTTTCGCGACTCGTTAAATATACTTGATCTCCACACGCTTGTCAACGTCCGCGCACAAAAAACATGGCCGATGGTTACTGTTCACGGCAGGTTTCGGAATCAAAATGAGCAAAAATAAGGTACGCGAAAGCAGACCCCATTATGAGTCTGGGATCCGGCAATCCTCGCAACCAGATTTTTTGAAAATCCTATCCAAGCATGGATACAGCCGAGAACCTCTTTTTCTGGCAGTCGTGGCCAGACTGAGAAAAGCACAGTGGTAGTCGAGATATTGGCCTGATCGAAAGGTCGTCTTCTGATGCAGATGTCGCTTGTGACCTCGGAGGCATCTTTCGCTGTCATTGTTTGTAGGCGGGACGGCCGGATTCCTTAGGAAGAGCAGGACCATCTCTTTATCCTCCGCCAGCTGTTTTCTGACACCGTATCCTTTCAGGTAGTGCTTGGTAGGCGGGTTCTTAACATACTCCTGCAGCCCGCGCTCCAGAATTTCGTCGTATCGCCGTTCATACTCCTGGATCTGCTCCGCTGATAGACCTTCGCCGCCGCATTCGTGAGACGTATGAATCATTGCCTGCATCAGCTTGAGCATATCCGGAGCCCAGGTTAGATTGGGCTCCATTTCACTGATACCCCGAAGTTCCCTGATATGATGCGCCAGGCACTGCTGATGCTGGCCCGGTAAATTGGCCCGGTAAATTGAGGAACGTACTTTCGCGGTCACTGACAATTACACCTGCAAAATCGGAGCCGGGACCACATGGCAGCTTTTCTGCTGCTTCTCTGCCTTTATGCACTGAGTGTACATACCAGCCTCCATCTTTACTGCACGCTACTGTAATTGCTTCCTGCTTGCCGTTATTCTTTGTAACCGTCGTATCGACCCCAACAACATCAGCATGGAGTAGACGACTGAAAATTGCAGCCATTTCGTCTTTGCTTTTGGCCGCGAATTCCTTTGGCAGCTCAGCAATCCAGCCAATCGAGACGTTCAGTGCTCCACCTGTGCTTTCATACAGAAATTCCTGAACCTTCCGTACAGGAACGTTTAGGTACTGTGTGCAGAAAAGCACGAACGTTTTCAGCTCGGGCCCATACGTGATTTCGTCCTGCATTCCATATGGAAATGGTGAAGTCTTGGTGGCTCCTGTTTTCAGGTTTCTCCAGGTCATCGCCCGATAGAGCGTTACTGGAACCTCCACCCTAAGCCCGACCAGCAGCTTATTCGAGTAGTCCTCGGTCATATACCAGTCTTTGCCCTCAGCACCGGCCGGTCTGTCCGTCAGGTATACAGGTGGTTCAGTGGGTTCCAGTTTCCTGCGGGGATGATGTGCATGACCTGGCTGTGCACCGGGCTTGCGATCGGATTTTGTTCTGCTGTTGTTCTTATGGCCGCGGCTCTTCTGGGCGGGTGCTGACTGCGGTCTGTCCTGCGAAGAAGGAACGGACGAGTTCTGGCTGTTCATAGCCAGTTGATGCTCCACAGTGCGGCAATGTGCCCGAGAATCCTCCAATTCTCTTTCGAGCTCGCTGATTCTCTGATTCGCTGTCGCCAAATCTTCTTCTAATTCGGTATTTCTCTTCCGTACCTTTTCATACTCCGCATACGTATCTTCTGCAGCTTCCTGCCAGATTCTTACCTTCCTGTCGCACTCCTTGTCCCGGATCCGCAGCGCCCTCTTAGTGCCTGCAATAGCACGGTCATACCGGCGGCGCCATACGTCTGCACTGTTCTTGGCTTTTCTTAAGGCCTCACCGCTTTCCAGTCTCTTAACTTTCCGCTCGAGAGCTCTTATTCTGTACTGATAATTTGTCTGCGCGTAAAANTGATAGTCTCCACGCTTCGGAATATTCATGGCGCCACCCTCCCTTCAAAAAATATTACTGCTACTCTATCGGATGATTTCTTGGAATCTTGAGTAATTTCACGCTGTCTGCTTACAATGCCTGTCCGACCCGTGAACAGTAACGGCCGGTGTGTCTCCTTGCCCTGCTCTCCCTGGCTTTCGCTCCCTGGTGCTCATGGATCTCTTTGATCAGCCGCAAAAAAGAAAAGAGCGGAAAGGCCGCTCATGGCCCGTCCGCTCCTTATCCTTGCAGTCCCTTCCTGGCTCAGACCGGATGGATGCCGTTTGCTTTGTCGAGCATCTCCCCGTCGAGCTTATACTTCTGTGCCCGGCGGAATTCGAAGAATTTCGGTGCAACCTGCGGGAACATTGCATAGGTGACCACGTCTTCCTCCTGCTCCATCAGGCCCTTGATCTCCTCACGGTACGTATCAAGCTCAGGCTTGAGGAGGTCTGCCGGACGGCAGGTGATGATCTCGGCGTCACCGATGCACTTCTTGCGGACATCTTCGTTCACTTTGCCCGGCAGACGGCCATACTCACCGCGCAGCAGCGCCTTGGACTCATTCGAGACCATCTTGTAGCGCTCACCGCTGAGAACGTTCAGCACGGCCTGCGAGCCAACGATCTGACTGGTCGGCGTGACCAGCGGCGGGTAGCCGAAATCTTCACGGACGCGCGGCACTTCTGCCAGCACATCAGCAAATTTGTCCTCCGCATTTGCCTGCTTGAGCTGACTGATCAGATTAGACAGCATACCGCCCGGCACTTGGTAGAGCAGTGTATTGATATCCACACCCAGAACCTTCGGATCCAGGAAACCTTCGGCTTGCAGCTTTTCAGCCACTTTCTTGAAGATCTTGGCCGCATCCGACATCTTGCTGAGATCGAGCCCTGTGTCATATTCCGTCCCGTTGAACGTGGCGACCATCGATTCTGTTGCCGGCTGCGATGTGCCGCCAGCAAGCGGCGAGAGAGCAGTATCGATAATGTCCACACCGGCTTCTACTGCCTTGAGATAAGTCATCGATCCGACGCCGCTGGTGTTGTGCGTGTGCAGGTGCAGAGGCACCTTGATGACCTCTTTGATGGCCTTCACCAGCTTGTACGCCTCATAGGGCAGAAGCAGGTTTGCCATGTCCTTGATGCAGATGGACTTGGCTCCCATGCCCTCGAGCTCCTTCGCGAGGTCCACGAAATAGTGGAAATCGTGCACAGGGCTGATCGTGTAGGAGATCGTAGCTTCGCACCAGCCGTTGTACTTGTTGGTGGATTCAATCGCCTGCTGCAGGTTGCGGGTATCGTTGAGCGCATCGAAAATGCGGATNACNTCNATGCCGTTCTCNATNGCCTTCTTNACGAAGAANTCNACNACGTCGTCNGCATANTGCTTNTAGCCNAGCAGGTTCTGGCCGCGCAGCAGCATCTGCAGCTTTGTGTTCGGCATCGCCTTACGCAGCTTGCGGAGCCGCTCCCACGGATCCTCGTTCAGGAAGCGCAGGCAGCTGTCAAAGGTAGCACCACCCCAGCACTCAAGTGACCAGTAGCCGATGCTGTCCAGGATGCCGCATGCCGGCAGCATCTGAGCTGTCGTCATGCGGGTCGCAGCCTGTGACTGATGCGCGTCCCTGAGGATAGTGTCCGTGATGTTAAGTTTTGCCATTATCTGTTGCGGAACCTTCCGGCCAGGAGGACCGGAAGGCCGCATCTCCTTTCATCATTCATGAACGGGCGGCCCGGCGGACGCCCTTTGGGCCTTGTCAGCCGGCAAACAGCGACAGCAGCACACCGGCTGCAACCGCAGAGCCAATAACGCCGGCCACGTTCGGACCCATAGCATGCATAAGCAGGAAATTCGATGGATTCGCTTCCTGCCCCACTTTCTGCGACACACGAGCCGCCATCGGCACGGCAGAAACGCCGGCAGAACCGATCAGCGGGTTGATCTTGCCGCCGGAAAGCTTGCACATCAGTTTGCCGATCAGCACNCCGCCGAGCGTACCGAAGCCGAAAGCAATAACGCCGAGCAGAATGATCAGCAGCGTCGTCGTAGACAGGAAGATGGCACCGTTGGTGGTGGCGCCGACAGAAACGCCGAGGAAAATCGTCACAATGTTCATCAGCTCGTTCTGCGCTGTCTTGGACAGACGGTCGGTCACGCCGGATTCTTTCAGCAGGTTGCCGAGCATGAGCATACCAACAAGCACGGCAGCCGACGGCACAAGCAGCGCCACAAAGATCGTCACGGCGATCGGGAAAATGATTTTTTCCTTCTTGCTGACCGGCCGCAGCTGCTCCATCTTGATCTGGCGTTCCTTTTCGGTCGTGAACGCCTTCATGATCGGCGGCTGTATGACCGGAACCAGCGCCATGTAGGTATAGGCTGCCACCGCAATCGGACCGAGGTAATCAGGCGCCAGAATCGAGGTCACGTAGATAGCTGTCGGGCCGTCGGCACCGCCGATGATGCCAATGGAAGCAGCCACGTGATCGTTGAAGCCGCACAGAAGCGCCAGAATAAAGGCCAGGAAAATCCCGAGCTGCGCAGCAGCACCCATCAGCAGGCTCTTCGGATTCGCGATCAGTGGTCCGAAGTCCGTCATGGCGCCGACTCCTAAGAAGATCAGTGGCGGGTAGATCCCCAGTTTGACGCCCAAATATAGATAGTCGAGCAGTGCTGCATCCTGCGAGAACTCCGCCCAGTGCACATGACCGCCTTCAAACAGATCAGGATGGTACATGCCGGCACTCGGGAGGTTCGTCAGCAGCATGCCGAAAGCAATCGGCAGCAGCAGCAGCGGTTCGAATTGTTTGACGATCGCCAGATACAGGAGCACACAGGAGATGATGATCATCACCCACTGCTGCCAGTTATCCGCGTTCGCAAAGCCCGTCGACTGGATAAAGTTGACGAGTGTGTCACCGAATGAGCTCAATCGTGCTCCCTCCTTTCGTAATCACGTAGACGGCTGTCAGCCGATTACGGCAAGAAGGGTTCCTGTTTCCACTGCGTCTCCGGCCGCAACTGCAACGCTCTTCACCACACCGTCCTGCGGGGCCAGGATCTCGTTTTCCATCTTCATCGCTTCCAGCACCATCAGGGTGTCACCAGATTTGACGCTGTCACCAGCCTTGGCGGAGACGGAAAGAATCGTTCCGGGCATCGGGGCTGTAATGCTGACCCCGTCGCCGGGAGCCGGAGCCGCCGGCTTCGGAGCCGCTGCCGGCTTGGGGGCCGGAGCAGCCGCTGGGGCCGGAGCGGCTGCCGGTGCGGCCGCCTGGGGCGCAGCACCGGCAGCACCGCTGATCTCTTCCACTTCGACGTCGTAGGTGCTGCCGTCGACGTTAATTCTGAATTTACGCATGTCCTTCTACCCCCTAAAACTTGTTGTAGATCTGAGCACTGCGACCAGCACGCGCCCAAGCACTTTCTCCGGGAACCCGTCTGAAGGAGCGGACGACAAGACCAGAGGGACTTGCATCCATATATGCGGCGACCGCCGCGGTCAGAACTGCTACCAGCTCCAGGTTCTCAACTTCAACCACCGGCACCGGCGGCAGCGGTTTTTCGATCTCCGCCTCGATCTTTTTTTCAAGAGCCGGTTCAGGTTTCTTCTTCCTGTCTTTCAGGATCCACGACAGGATCCATACGACCACAATGATCAGGGCCAGGCAGGTAAAGACCACGAGAAGTCCCAGCAGCGTAACGACGCCGCCCTGTTCGAGTATACTCATGGCTTGCCTCCTACAGCGTCTTCACATCATGCTTCTTCGGCAGTCTCTGTACCCGCTTGGTCTGGCACATTTCCAGTCCGGCGATCAGCATCTGGCGGGTCCGGGCCGGCTCGATCACGTCGTCGACCACGCCCTGCTCCGCGGCCTGCCAAGGATTCGCATACTCTTCCCGGTACTTTGCGACCGCATCCTGCTTGGCTTTCACGCCGTCCTGCGCCTGCTCAATATCCTTTTCATACAGCAGGAGCGCACCGGCTTCCGGCGGCATGGCTGTAATCACTGCCTGCGGCCACGCATAGACAAGATCTGCGCCGAGCGCTTTCGGACACATCATGGCATAGCCGTCGCCTACCGCTTCGCCGGTGATGACGTTGAGCATCGGGGAGCCGCAGCCGGCATAGGCGGCGATCAGTCCGGCGCCTGCTGTTGTCATGCAGCGCTGCTTGAGCGAGACGTCCGTACCGCCAAGGTTGGTGAAGGTGATGATCGGGATGTTGTATGCGTCCAGGATGGAGACGAAACGCGACGCCTTGCGCGCAGCGTGCGGCGAGATGCGTCCCTCCGTGCCGTTTGCGACAAAGCCGACCGCGTTCCCGTTTATGCGACCGAACGCGGTGACTATCTCCGTGCCGTAGAAGGCCTGATACTCAAGGCACGCTCCGCCATCCGACACGTTCTGGATCAGAGCCTTCGGCTCGTAGGCTTCGTCGAAGCCGGCGAGCTGGCGGTTGAGATCATCTGAGCCGACTTCATAGGGGCTGCTCTCAAGATTGTTGCTCGGCAGGTACCCGAGCAGCTTTTTGAGCTCTGCATAGCACTCATCTTCCGAAGCAGCAAGGAACTGGCTGACGCCTGTCACCTCATTGGCAGCTTTGGCTGAGAAGGCGGTCTTGACGTCAATCTCGTCTCCGAAGGTTGCCTGGTAGATCTGCGGACCATGAAGTGCCACCTTCGAAATCTTGTCGATGGTGAAACAGAAGTCCATGGTCGCCGCAATATAGGCAGCTGTGCCGATGCAGCTGCCGGCCACCACACAGATTGTGGGCACCACACCAGAGATTTCGTTCAGTTTCTTCAGAATCGCGGCATAGCTGTTTACTGCAGCCACGCCCTCGGCGATTCTGGCTCCCCCCGAGTCTATGATGCCGATAACCGGGATGCCGCTGGTCGCGGCCATGTCCATCACCTTGAGGATCTTGCGGGCATGGGCCACGGAAACGGAGCCGGCCAGCACTGTATAATCCTGGGCATAAACGAACACTGGGCGGCCGTCTACGGTGCCGTAACCGCAGACGACCCCTTCCCCGACTTCCGAAACACTCTCGCGGCCCGGTGAGACTGTGCTGCCTTTTACGAATTTGTCAATCTCGACAAAACTGGCAGCATCCACGAGAGCTGTGATGCGCTCGCGCGCAGTTTTTTTGCCGGCCTTATGCTGGTTCTTGGCCGCATCCGGACCGCCAGCAGTGAGCGCAGCTTCTTCTTTCTTTTTCAGCTCCTTAAGTCTGCTCATTCAACTACCTCCAACGATTCTGCCTCTGCGGCAAAAATACTACAGCTTACATTTTATCATTCCCGACACCTGCACGGCTAGCCCGCCCGCGGACGGAATTATGTCCCTTAAGCCGGATGCTCAGCGCGCAGCGTCGTGCCTGAGCTTATCGATCTCAGCCGCACTCAGATGGCGGTACTGTCCGCGTTTGAGATCCCCGAGAGGCAGGCTTCCGACCGCTACCCGTTTGATGTAGGTGGCGTGCTTTCCCACTGCCTCAAACATTTTGCGGATCTGACGGTTGCGGCCCTCGTGGATAATCACCAGCAGCTCTGTGCGGTCCGGCTCCCGGTGCAGCACCTTGACGACAGCCGGTGCTGTGCGGCGCCCATCGATGGTCACGCCAGACTCCAGGCGCCGCACATCCACATCATCAATGGAACCGTCGATGACCGTGAGGTATTTTTTTGCGACCGAATGCCGCGGGTGGGTCATCTTGTTGGCGAAGTCCCCGTCGTTGGTCAGCAGCAGCAGGCCTTCGGTGTTGTAGTCGAGCCGCCCGACCGGATAGACGCGTTCCTCAACACCGTCCAGGTAATCCAGCACCGTACGGCGCCCTTCATCGTCACTGCAGGTGGACACGCAGCCGGCCGGCTTGTTCAGCATGACATAGATGTGATTGTTCGGCAGCGAGATTTTCCGTCCGCTGACCTCGACCCTGTCGGTATCCGGGTCCACACTCATGCCGAGCTCGGCCCGCCGGCCGTTTACCGTGACCTTCCCCTCCTGAATCAGTTCCTCGCACTGCCTGCGGGAAGCGACACCGGCATTGGCCATAAATTTCTGAAGTCTGATCATGTATCCTCCTCCGGCGCCGGCGGCGCCTCATTCCTTCTGTCTGCCTCCGGCAGCGGCGGCAGATCCCCGAGTGCCGTGAGGTCGAACTGCCGCAGAAAGGCTTCTGTCGTCCCATAGAGCGGCGGCCGGCCGAGCACATCCTTGGTGCCGATGCGGCGCACCAGACCCCGGTCTGCAAGCGCAGAGAGAGCATATCCTGAATGTACACCGCGAATATCATCCACCTCCTGGCGTGTGACCGGCTGACGGTAAGCCACAATGGCCAGGGTCTCCAGCAGCGGATTCGAAAGCTTCTCCTCGCTGCCGGAGGCGAAAATGCGTCTGAGCTCAGCGGCGTAGCAGGGATCTGTCGCGAGCTGCAGGTGTTCTTCCATTCTGCGGATCACGAGGCCGCTGCTGCTCTTCTCCGCAGCCAGCGCCAGGACTTCCTCTTCCGTAAGCTGCATCCATGAAGCGATCTTTGCAGCGGGCACCGATTCGCCGCAGATGAACAGAATCGCCTCCAGAAGTCCGCGCCGGCTCATGAGCGGTTCTCCGCGCGCACTTCAATGGCAGTGTACGGCCGGCTCTGCTCAAGCCGCAGCAGACCGGCGCCCCAGAGTTCCAGCAGGGCCATGAAGGTCACGACAATCTCCAGACGCGGGCTGCCGGGCGTAAACAGTGAACCAAAGGAAAAAGGCCCCCTCTCCAAACGGAGCAGGAGCCGCTCTTTCTGCCTCGCGACACTGTATGTTTCCGGTGCGACATGGTGAACGGGCGCAGCCTCGGGCGTCTCGCGCCGGCGTCGCATCATGGCGGCGTAGGCCGCTCTGAGCATCTCGGCATCGGCATCGAGAAGCCGCTTTTCTGCCTCATCCGTAAACAGATCTTCCGGCAGTTTGTAAAAGTACTCCGCTCCCGCCTGCTGCCTGCGGCGAAGCGGTTCCGCTGCCTGACGGAAAACTTCGTAGAGCCGCATTCTCTCAAGGAGCTCTGCCTCCGGATCCGGTTCCTCCCCGTCCGTCTCCGCGACCGGCACGGGCAGCAGCGATCTGGACTTGATCAGAATCAGAATGGAAGCGGTTTCCAGAAAGTCACTGGCCCGCTCCATGTCCACTTCGTCCACCTGGCTCATGAATTCCAGATACTGATCCGTGATTTCCGCCAGACGGATCCGGCCGATCTCCATTTTGGCGCTGCGGACCAGGTGCAGCAGCAGATCCAGGGATCCTTCAAAGGCATCGAGTCTGACTTCATAGGTGCTGCTCACGCGACCAGCCTCCAGAAGCCGTCGTACAGCATGAGCACGCCTGAGGTGACCCCGTTGAGCAGCCAGCTGATTGCGCCGGTGGCAAGCAGCACCAGCAGAATGATCATGCCGTAACGGCCGACAGCGGCGCCGAACTTGTGCATCGGCCGCGGTGCAATCGCGGAGAGCACGTGGAAGCCGTCAAGCGGCGGGATCGGAATCAGGTTGAAGATCCCGAGCGTGATGTTCAGCAGAATAATCGGCGTCATGATGCGCACAAAGATCATGTTGTCCCATCCGGCCACATAGACAGTAATATAGTAGATGCCGTAGGCCACGAAGGCCACGATAAAATTCATGATGATGCCAGCCAGGGACACAATCACATCATCGCGGCGGGGGTGACGGTAATTGCGCGGATTCACCGGGACCGGTTTGGCCCAGCCGAAATGGAACAGCAGCAGGCAGATTGTCCCGACCGGGTCCAGGTGCTTGAGCGGATCGAGCGACATGCGGCCGCGGCTGCGGGCTGTGGCGTCTCCGCACCAGTTGGCTGCCCAGGCATGCGCGTATTCATGAAAGGAAAGCGCGATCAGCACAGCCGGCAGGCTGTAAAGCAGATTCAGCCAGTACTCTGGATTCGTAAACTGATTCAAAAACATTTTCTGGTTGCTGTTGCTCAGGAAGCGTTCAGCTGCCTGACCTGGTCAAGGAAGGCGTCCGCAAGAACCATCATACTGCCCGAGGCAGCAGCACCGGCTTCAAGCACTTCCTCCTCCGTGAGCGGCTCACTGCCGACTCCGGCGGCGAGATTGCTGAGGCATGACACAGCTGCAAGCCGCGCGCCGGCGTGACGGGCTGCAACCGCTTCGGGCACAGTCGACATGCCGACAGCGTCAGCGCCGAGAACCCGCAGGGCACGGATCTCAGCAGGCGTCTCGTAGGACGGTCCGGCCATCCAGGCGTAGACTCCGCGCTCGACGTAGAAACCCTCGGCTTCCGCGGCCTTCTGCAGTGCCTCGTTCAGCTCTGCGTCGTAGATTCCGGACATGTCCGGAAAACGGGTGCCGAGCGTGTCATCGTTCGGTCCGGTCAGCGGATTCATACCGGTCATATTGATATGATCCTCAATCAGCATCAGACTGCCGGGCCGGAAGGTGGTGCGGATTGCACCGGCAGCGTTGGTCAGGAACACGAACTTAGCCCCGCCGAGCAGCAGTGTCTGCAGCGGTATGACGGTTTCCGCGGCACTGTAGCCTTCATAGCAGTGCAGACGTCCCGAGAGCGCTGCCACCGGCACGCCGCGGCGTCGGCCGAGGATCAGCCGGCCGGCATGGCCGGGAGCCGTGGGCTGCGGCCAGCCCGG
The DNA here is from genome assembly GCA_014805015.1 of Clostridia bacterium. Taxonomy (GTDB): domain Bacteria; phylum Bacillota; class Clostridia; order Christensenellales; family Christensenellaceae; genus JAAUYQ01. Next base: position 10,903 of record JAAUYQ010000039.1, read on the forward strand.
GATATCCGCATAGGGAATCACCGCGTCCGCTTCTATCTGATCCGCATAGCTTCCCAGTCCCGAACCCATGACAATGACGGCCTGCGGCCTCGTGCCGGCCGCCGATCTGATAAAGGAAGCAGCTTCCATAAGCTTCTTGCTCATTCCTCTCCTCCAGGACGGCACACTCAGTGAAGCTGCCGTTCTTTGCGTTCGCGGGCGTTGTCCATCAGCTCCTGCGCATGGGCAGCGGCGCTCTCTGATTCAATTCCACCGGTGAGGCGGGCGATCTCAGTCCGCTTGCCGGCTTCGTCGAGTTTCTCCACGTACGTGTTCGTGCGGTCCCCCTTCACTTCCTTATGTATGTAGAAGTTTTCGTCTCCGGCCGCTGCGATCTGCGGCAGATGCGTCACGGTGATCACCTGGTGCTTGCCGGCAATGCTCGCCATCTTCTCTGCCACAATCTGGGCCACACGGCCGCTGATGCCGGTGTCCACCTCGTCAAAGATCAGGGTGCCGATGCCGTCATGGTCTGCGGTCAGCACTTTGAAACCCAGCATGATCCGCGAAATCTCCCCGCCTGAAGCGACTTTGGAGAGCGGCTTGAGCGGCTCTCCCGGGTTCACGGAAATCATGAACTCCGCACTTTCCGGGCTTTCGGCCCCGTAATGAATGCTGTCAGGATCCTCGAGTCCGGAAAACGCGACCGTGAACGAAGCGTTCCTCATCCCCAGATCTGCGAGCTCGCTCAGCAGCTGAGACTCGAGGAGCGCTGCCGAATCATGCCTGAGAGCCGAAAGCTCTTTATACAGGGACCACAGCACCTTCCGGTGATCCGAAATGGACGCAGTTAACCGGGCGTGCCGCGCATCCGCGTTCTCCAGCTCATCGTAGCGGCGCCGGGCATCATCCAGGATCGCCAGCAGCTCATCTTCGGAATTGGCACGGTGCTTGCGCAGCAGCGACTGAATCAGGTCTATCCGTTCTTCCACGATCGCCCGCCGTTCCCCATCCACGCTGAGGTTGTCCATGACACGCGACAGGACTCCGGACGTGTCCTCCAGCGTGTAGTAGGCATCATTCATCTGCTCGACCACAGACTCCAGGCCGGCGTCGTAGCGCACATAATCTGACAGGCGGTCGATGCTGGCCCGCAGGGTGCCGAGCACGCTCGGCATTTCATCCGTGCCCTCAAACAGGCTCAGCTGGGAGAGATGCAGATCACGGTCCATATCTGCATTACGCTCAATCCGTTCCTGCTCCAGGCTCAGTTCCTCCAGTTCGCCGGGACGCAGAGCAGCTTCTTCCAGCTCGTCAATCTGAAAGGCCAAAAAGTCCATCATGTCCTGCCGACTTTTCAGGTCCCCGCCAAGGCGCTCAAGCTCCTGCTGCTCTGCCCGCAGCTTCTGGTGCTCAGCCCGGATGCGCACCCGGACGTCCCCGCTTCCGGGAGACATCTCGTCGAGCAGGCGCACATGGTGCGCCGGATACAGAAGCGACTGATGTTCATGCTGACCGTGCAGGTCGACCTGCGTATCCATGACGGCCTTGAGCGCACTCAGTGTGCAGGTCTTGCCGTTGATACGGCAGCGGCTGCGGCCGTTGGCTGAAAAGATCCGCTCAATCAGGATTTCCTCTTCCACCGGCAGGCCGTGTTCCTCCAGAACGCTGTCGACGCGTCCGGGCTCCGGGTAGATCAGGGCCTCGATGCGGGCAGCATCCGCGCCGTGCCGGATCAGGCTGCGCTCAGCCCGTTCACCGAGTGCCAGATTCATCGCATCAACAATAATGGACTTGCCGGCTCCGGTTTCTCCGGTCATGACGTTGAGACCGTCCCCAAACTCGATCACCAGCTGCTCAATCAGCGCAATGTTTTCCACCGTCAGGGAGGCAATCATGCTTCCATCTCCTGTTCCGTCAGATTCCGGTTACTGCCGGCCCCACTGCGCCAGCTTCGCCTGCAGCGCCGGGAAGAAGGAATCCTCGCGCAGGCGCACAAACTGCGCCCGCACCGGCGCGCACTGAATTTCCACCTGTTCGTCGGCGCGCACGAGACGTCCGCGGCGTCCGTCCGCGCTGAGATGAAGCGGCTCACTCACGGGACGCACCGTCAGCTTATCGTCCGGCCCCGCCACGATCGAGCGCGAATGCAGTGAGTGCGGGCACAGCGGCGTGGCGAGAATGCAGGAAACGTTCGGCGCCACAATCGGTCCGCCCGCGGACAGGCTGTAAGCCGTCGAGCCGGTTGCCGTGGCGACAATCAGACCGTCGCCGCTGTATTTCTGGGCTAGGACGCCGCCGATCAGCAGATCCATGTAGACGCATTTGGTCCTCTCCTGTCCGCTCAGCACAAGATCGTTGAGAGCCAGAAACCGCTCGCCGCTTCCGCTAAGCCGCGCTTCGAGCATCATCCGCTCGTCCACGACCAGCCTGCCGGCTTCCGCAGCCTCGAGAAAACCTTCGACCTCGTCGAGCCCGGTCTCGCTCATGAATCCCAGATGCCCGCAGTTGACCCCGACAAACCGGATACCGCGCCTGACGTAGCGATGCACTGCCCGAAGAATCGTGCCGTCTCCGCCGACAACAAACAGAATGTCGCAGTCCGCTGCATCGTCATATGATTTGAGACCAAGTGCCGCCGCCGTTTCCGGATCGTAGCAGACCTTGCCGCCGGTCTGTTCGATCATACCGATCAGTCTGCGGGTGCCGGCAAGCCCGACATCGCGTGTCGGGTTTGCAAAAACGCCGTATTTCAGGGCTTATACCTCCGGTCTATACGCCGAGCTCGGCGTGCGCCGACCCGACCACTGCAGAGATGGCGTCTTCGTCAAGCGGCGTCCCCTTCCGCTCAAACAGCGCCGGGAATTCGATGTTGCCGTTCGGACCCGTAATCGGCGAAAAGGTAAGATCAGTCATCACAAGGCCCAGGTCCCGGGCTCCGTCCGCCACTTTTCTGATCACTTCTGCATGGACAGCCGGATCACGGACCACGCCCCGGCGCCCGACCTTCTCACGGCCGGCTTCAAACTGCGGTTTGATAAGGCCGACAAAGCGGCCGTCCTCCGTGCTGATGCGGCACGCAGCCGGCAGAATCTGCAGCAGCGAGATGAACGATACGTCCGTGCCGACGAAATCGACCGGCTGGTCCAGACTGTCGAGATAGCGCGCGTTGGTGCGCTCCATCACCGTAACGCGTGGATCCTGCCGCAGCTTGTAGGCAAGCTGCCCGTAACCGACATCGACGGCATAGACATGTCTGGCACCATGCTGCAGCATGCAGTCGGTAAAGCCGCCGGTCGAGGCGCCGAGATCCGCGCAGATACTGCCTTCAAGGTCCAGCCCGAATGAGCCGACAGCTTTCTCCAGCTTCAGCCCCCCGCGGCTGACAAACGGCGGCGGGTTCTTGATGCTGATGTCGCTTCCTTCCGCAACGGGAGTGGATGGACTCGTGACGGTGACGCCGTTCACTGCTACTTCGCCGGCTATAATGAGAGCTTTGGCTTTCTCACGGCTTTCCGTCAGACCGTTCTGTGCCAGATAGGTGTCGAGTCTTGTTTTCATTCCTGCTGGGCAGCAGCCTCAAGCGGCGTGATCGTCACTTCCGGTTCCTCTGCCGGCGGTTCCGGTTCTGCATCCGTCTTTTTCCGCGTGCGTTTCGGCTTCGCCGGAGACTCCTCGGCAGCAGGCTCCCCGGGACTCTCTTCTTCCGGGGCGTCTCCCCGGATGTGGGCGTAAACTTTGGCTGTGATTTCCTCGGCCGTCTCCGGGTTGTCGAGGAGGAACTGCCGGGCATTGTCTCTGCCCTGGCCGAGCCGGGTCGAGTCGTAGGAGAGCCAGGTACCGCTCTTTGAAATGATGCCGGTCTCCACGCCCACGCTGATGATGCTGGCTGTGCGGTCAAAGCCGCTGCCGAAATACATATCTGCCACAGCAACCTGCAGGGGCGGGGCCACCTTATTCTTCGAGACTTTCATGCGGGTCCGGTTGCCGATCGTATCGTCGCCCTTCTTGATCGGATCCCCGCGGCGCACGTCAACCCGAACAGAGGCGTAGTATTTCAGGGCGTTGCCCCCGGAAGTGACTTCCGGGCTCCCATAGAGAACGCCCACCTTCTGGCGCAGTTGGTTGATAAACAGCAGCGTCGTATCGGACTTGAACATAGTCGGGGCCAGTTTGCGCATTGCCTGGCTCATCAGGCGTGCCTGCAGTCCCACATGCGATTCGCCCATCAGGCCCTCAATCTCTGCCCGCGGCACCAGGGCAGAGACCGAGTCGACCACGATCAGGTCCAGGGCACCGCTACGGCCAAGCGCCTCAGCAATGTCGAGAGCTTCCTCACCGCTGTTCGGCTGCGAGACGTACAGATTGTCCACGTCGACACCAAGTGACCTTGCATAGACAGGATCAAGCGCGTGTTCAGCATCCACGAAGGCAGTCAGGCCGCCGTTCTTCTGCGTCTCCGCGATGGTATGCAGGGCTACGGTGGTTTTTCCGGACGATTCCGGCCCGTAGATTTCCACGATACGGCCTCGCGGGAAGCCGCCGACCCCCAGCGCCTGATCGAGTTCGAGAATGCCGGTCGGCAGTGCCTGGACCGCGGTCTGTCTCGTTTCGTCCCCGAGCCGCATCACGGCGCCGGCGCCGAAACTCTCCTCCAGATGCTTGATCGCCTCGTTCAGTGCCGTCAGCTTTTCTTCCTGCGTACCGTTTACGGGCGCTGCCACGAGTTTGGTTGCTTTCTTAGTCGCCATCAAATACCGCCTTATTCTTTACCATGTACTCGGCACAGGAGTAGACAGCCAGCCCGGCGCTGAACCACAGCAGACACAGGCCGACGTTAAACGTCGTGAAGGTGAACGGCCAGTCTTCAAGCAGCATGATCACAACGGCCACGTACTGCACCACAGCTTTGAGCTTGCCGGATTTGTCCGCTGCCATGATGACGCCTCGCGAGGCGGCCACCTGACGGACCGCCCCGATAAGAAGCTCGCGGCCGATAAGAATCAGCACGACCACAAAGTCACATTTGCCCCACTGCATCAGCATCAGAAGCGCAGCAGTGACCAGAAGTTTGTCGGCCGCCGGATCCCACAGCTTGCCGAACGTGCTGACCTGGTTCCAGCGGCGCGCCAGGAAGCCGTCTGCCCAGTCCGTGACCGCCGCTGCGACAAAGATCACGGCGGCCCAGACATTCCAGGCGGGAACCGGCAGAAAGTAGCACAGCACGAACACCGGCACCAGAAAGATGCGGATCAGCGTGAGCACGTTCGGCAGCGTCCACTTCATGATTCCGTTCCTTCCGTCTCCGGGAGCAGCTCCGCCACACAGTCGTAATTGAGCGCCTTGACAATCTTGGCCTTATGGTACGTTCCCGGCTGCAGTTTGCGGTTGGTCTTGATCAGGATTGTGCCGTCCACTTCCGGTGCTTCCGCATACGACCGTCCGAAGTACAGCTTGGAGCGTGGATCGAAACCTTCCACCAGCACTTCGCATTCCTCCCCGACGCGGGCCTGGTTGTGCTGGTAGGAGATCGTCGCCTGCTGATTGAGCAGCGTGTCCCGGCGGGCCGCCTTCTCATTCTCATCCACCTGGTCAGGGAGCTCTGCCGCGACTGTGCCCTCCTCCTGTGAATAGGCAAATACGCCCAGACGGTTGAAGTTGGCCCGCTTGAGGCCTTCCGCCATCTCGAGCAGCTGCTCCGGTGTCTCTCCCGGGAAGCCGGCAATCACGGTAGACCGGATGACAAAACGCGGGTCCGCCGCCCGGATCCGATCGATGGTCTCGTAAATCTGAGCCGAATCCGACCGCCGGTTCATCGCCCGCAGGATATCGTCGTTGAGGTGCTGTACCGGCATATCGATGTATTTGACAATGTTGTCATGCGACGTCATCACTTCCAGAAGCTCATCACTCACAGACTCCGGATAAGCGTACAGAATGCGCAGCCATTTGAGCCCCGGCACGGCCGCCAGCTCCGTCAGCAGCTGTGCCAGCCGCGGTTCCCCGTAAAGGTCCGCTCCGTAGCGCGTCGTGTCCTGCGCAACCAGGATGATCTCTGAGTAACCGTCCTCCACCAGGCGCCTTGTCTCTTCCACCACGCTTTCCACCGGCCGGCTGCGGAACGGGCCGCGCACATCGGGGATCACGCAGTAGCTGCAGCGGTTGTCGCAGCCGTCTGCAATCTTCACGTAGGCTGTCGGCGGGCTCGTCGTCACCACCCGCCGGTCGAACTCCTGGTCCATATCGAGATCCGGGAATTCACTGTAGCGCTTGTTGCGAAGCGCCCCCTCGACGGCCTCTTCGATGTCCTTGTAAGCGGCCACGCCCAGGAAGACGTCCACTTCCGGTGCCATCAGCCGCAGACGCTCCTTGTAGCGCTGCGGCAGACATCCGGTGACAATGATTCCTTTCACTGACCCGTAACGCTTCTGCTGCCCGGCTTCCAGGATCGCCCCGAAGGCCTCTTCGCGGGCATCTGCAATAAAGCTGCACGTATTGATCAGCACAACGTCCGCCTGCGCGATATCCTGCACAAACTCATACCCGCGCTCCTTCAGCGTCCCGATCATAACCTCTGTGTCCACGAGGTTCTTCGGACATCCGAGGGAGATTACACCAATCTTTGCCGACATTTCATCAATTTGCGGCAAGGAGACTCCCGCCTCTGCAGGCGGAAGAGGAATTACCGCCCCTCCTTTTGCTGTATGTATCCCCTTCGTTCCTCTGAGAGTCTGCGTTTCCTATAGGTCACACCGTCTGCGACCTTCTTCCAGTCAAAGTTTCTGAGCGCAAACGATCCGGTTTCCTGCCGGCCGGATAGAAAGCACTCCTGATTGCCCCGGAAAACTCTGTCAAACAGCCGGAATCCCTTCGCGAGGTACGGTGTCTGACTGAGCCTGCGCCTGCCGTCTTTGCAGATGCTGAATCTGGGAATCTGCCGGTTGTGTCTGCACCTTCTTCTGAACCAGCACCATTCCAGGCGGCTTCGCCCGCAGGTTCCCGGCAATGCGGAGCAGCGCAGCCGGCGGCAATGTGATTCCGGGGTCTGGCGCGCAGCACTGTCCGCTTCCCTCCGGACTGTCTAACCATATGCCGCAGAGCTTCGGACTCGGCTGCAGATCCGTGTCTATACTGGCGAGCCGTGACATCTGCCAAATCAACGTGGCTTCCTGTGCCCACAGAACCGAGGCTGCTCGAGTCGAAGGCAAATCTTGGTGCCCGTCAGTATAATCTCCCGGGCAACGTAGTCAGCACGCCCGACGCATCACGTTCCGGCTGACTCAGTCTTGTCAGGCAGACTTACGGTCCCCCGCAAGTACCCGCCTCCAAACCTTAAGCGGTGGATTCCTGAATCACCTAATCAGGAAGGTCCCCGCCAGACATGTTTTCAAATTCTTCCCGCGTGATCAGAACCTGCCGGGGCTTGCTGCCGTTCTGTCCGGATACGATTCCCTCCCGCTCCAGCTGATCAATCAGCCTGGCTGCCCTGGCATAACCGACCTTGAGGCGCCGCTGCAGCAGGGATGTGGACGCCTGTTCATTCTCAAGGACCGTATCCACTGCCCGGAGGAACAGGGCGTCCCGGTCGTCCCCTGGCCCGTCTGTCTGCGCCGCCCCGTTCTCGATGGACTCCTGGACCGCAGCGTTGTACAGTTTCTCCGGCGGCGTATAGAGAAATTCTGCCACCTTTTCCACTTCTTTGTCTGAAACCCAGCAGCCCTGGATGCGCTCCGGATTTGGCAGTCCCGTCGTGTAGAAGAGCATATCGCCGTAGCCAAGCAGTTTCTCTGCGCCCACGGTGTCGAGGATGATCTGTGAATCGCGGGACGCTTTGACAGACAGCGCCACCCGTGCCGGGACGTTCGCCTTGATAAGCCCCGTGACGACGTCCACCGTCGGCCGCTGTGTTGCAAGCACCAGATGAATACCGGCTGCCCGCCCTTTCTGCGCGATACGTGTAATCGCTTCCTCCACCTCCGGACCCGATGTCATCATCAGGTCAGCAAGCTCATCCACGATGACGACCACATGCGGCAGCTTTTTCTCGCCGTCGGCTTGGAGTACCTCATTGTAGCGGCGCAGTTCCTTCACGTTCCGCTTGGCGAAATCCCGGTAGCGGTTTTCCATCTCTGCCACGCCCCAGTTAAGTGCCATGCTGGCCTTCTTTGGATCCGTAACAACCGGAGCCACCAGGTGTGGAATATTGTTGAAAACCGAGAGTTCCACAACTTTCGGATCAATCATCAGCAGATTCACGTCGTCTGGTGAAGCATGGTAGAGCAGGCTGACGATGAGGGAATTTACGCAGACGCTCTTGCCGGAGCCGGTCTGGCCCGCGATCAGCAGGTGCGGCATCTTGGCAATGTCAGCAAAAACATTCGTGCCCGTGATGTCTTTTCCTAGCGCGAATGCCACCGGACTTTTCATGCCGGCAAACTTGGGATCTGCGAGCAGCTCCCGCAGACCGACGGTATCCCGCTTGGCGTTCGGAACTTCGATGCCGATCACCGACTTGCCGGGAACCGGCGCCTCGATGCGGATACTCTTCGCCGCAAGGTTGAGGGCAATGTCATCAGCAAGCTGCACAATCTTGCTTACCTTGATGCCGGGAGCCGGCTGCAGCTCATATCGGGTGACTACGGGGCCCTGCAGAATATCCACTACATGGGCCTCGATCCGGAACGAGGCGAGGGTCTCTTCGAGCCGGCGTGCATTGCGCTGCACTTCCTCCCGGCTCTTGGCTGTACCCGGTGCAGGTGCATCGAGCAGGTCAAGCGGCGGGAACACGTAGCTGCCGCCCGCAGAGGGAGCAGGCCCGCCATCCTCGGCCGCTGCTATCACTGCAGCCGTGCCGGCCCGGTGCTGCCCGGTCTCCACATGATACGGTGCAGACTGCACCGTATCGCTCTGTCCTGCGGCAGCCGGCGGCCCGGGAGCCGGCTGCGGGGCGGTTCTGACGGCTCCAGGGCGAGATTCACCGGATAGTTCGTCCGGCCGCTTTACAGCCCGCAGGCCGCCCGGCGGCACGTCATCCCAGGGGAGATGGTCCTCTTCCTTCTCAGCCGGCGGCCCGGGAGCCGGATCCAAGGAGAGGCTGAGGGCAGCAGAGCGAGCTTCGCCGGGTGGTTCATCCGGCCGCTTTTCAGCCCGCAGGCCGCCCGGCGGCACATCATCCCAGGGGAGACGGTCTTCTTCCTTCTCAGCCGGCGGCTCGATCCGGCGCCGCCCGCGAGTCTCCAGCACCGGCTCCTTGTCAAACTCGATTCCCTCTTCCCGGAAGACTTCCCGGTAAGGGCTGAGATCAAACTCCGGCTCATCCGCGGCTGCGACTGAGGCCGTTTCCACCCGGTAGCCGCCGTCCTGCCCCGGTTTTTCGCGCGGCTCAAATACGCGCAGATCCAGCGCACTGCCGGCTGCGAGCGCCGGTTTCGGCCTGGGGCGCTTGCGGCGGCCCGCACGGCTCTTCGGTTCAAACGACTGAATCCGCAGATCAAACGGATCGTTCTGGGCCTTGCGGGCTGCATCCTTCTCGGCACGCAGGCTCTCGACGTACAGGTTTTCCTCGTGCTGCTGCTTCCGGGAGCGCTCACGTTCCAGGCGCCGTTCGCCGCTTTTGGCAGCAAAGTCCCGGTAACCCGATTTCACAGCAGTGCCGATTTCGCTGCTCAGCTGCCGCAGCGACAGATTCGTCAGCACGATTAGGCAGGCCACAATGCCGCAGATGCAGGCAATCCAGCTGCCGACTGTACCGAAAAGCCTGTACAGCCAGTAGGCAGGGAGCGCACCGAGCAGTCCGCCGCCCGACCGGTCAAATGCCCCGACCGTATACGAATCGGCCAGGAACGTTCCGTAGGACTGGCCGATCACGTAGATCTGTGCCGTCACAGCCAGATGGCACAGCGTGAAGATCAGAAAAAGGACAAGGAGCAGAAGCAGCTGCTTGCTGCGGTTGAGCACTTTGCGTTTCGCCGCAATCCAGAGCCCGCCGTACAGGATCAGCAGTACCGGCACCAGATAACCAAGCACACCGCCCAGGCCGAACAGGATATTCTTGACAAGGGCGCCGAAAACGCTGGCAACGCCAAAATAGACCGAAACTGAGCACAGCGCACCCAGCCCGATCAGAATGACACCAATAACCTCATTCTTTCTGGAAACCGCGTTTAATCTGTCTGGATTCATCAACACACGACACGCACCACCCGCCGGAGGAACCCGTGCCGCCTCTCCTTCTCTCAAGGTCAGTCCCGGCCTGCAGAGCTCTGCCGGGAGACAGCCTCCCTGCCTCCCCCCGCAGTGCAAAGGCAGCTGAGCAGCCCGGACTGTCAGCTGTTTTCAGTATACCATCCGCTTATCTGCATGTGAACCTCCGGCGCCCTAGGCTGTCCGTTCAAGCATGCTGCGCAGGTTCTGCTCATTTGGCACCGGCCCCACATAGGCTCCCGTGACCCTGTCCGGATCGATCGTTTCCTCGATCTGCCTGGCTACGGCCTCCATGTCCACAGCGTCGATCGCCGCGATCATTTCCTCTTCGGTGTATGGTCTGCCTTCCGCAAGCATGCTGCGGGCCAGTGCGCTCATGCGGCTCGAACTGCTCTCCAGGGACAGAATGAGGCTGCCTTTCAGCATCTCCTTGCTCTGCGTGAGCTCGTCCGGCGTGATGCCGTGCTCCCGCATACGCCTGAGTTCCTGCATGATCAGCTCCGTCACCTGCTGCGTGTTCTGCGGCATCGTTCCGGCGTAGATTGTGAACATCCCCGTATCGCGATACAGCATTGGGTGCGAATAGACACTGTAGGCAAGACCGCGCTCTTCCCGGATGGACTGGAAAAGGCGCGAGCTCATCGATCCGCCCAGCACGTTCGAAACAACGCTGAGCGCGTGACGCGCCGTCCGGTCACTGTAACTGCAGCAGGGCAGTGCCACGCACACCTGCACCTGCTCAATGTCTTTCGGCTGAAAAGAAGCAGATGCCGCATACGTGCGTTCCTCAAGTGCACGGTAGTCCGGATTCCGGCCGCCGCGGCGCACCCCGGCCAGACCCTTCTCGAGCGCTTCTGTCAGCCTGTGCTCATCGAAGTTTCCGGCTACTGCAACCACCACATTATCCGCTGTGTAGCGCCGGTCCATATAGTTTTCGAGGTCGCTGCGCGTGAAACGCCGGATGTTATCCGGCGGACCCAGTATCGTTCTCTCAAGACTGCAGCCGGCAAAGAAATGGGCTGCCACCAGGTCCATGACAACATCGTCCGGCTGATCGTTCGACATTGCGATCTCCTCAAGCACGACACCCTTTTCCCGCTCCAGCTCGTCCGGCGGCAGTGTGGGTGCACAGAACAGATCGGTCAGGATCTCAATTCCCTCGGCCAGTTTCTCATCCATCACTTTGATGTAGTAGCAGGTGTTTTCCTTGGACGTGAAGGCGTTGATCTGACCGCCGATCCGGTCCACATCGACCGCGATCTGCTTGGCGCTGCGCTTTGCTGTTCCCTTGAACAGCATGTGCTCGATCAGATGCGAGATGCCGTTGTCCGCAGCCGTCTCCGTCACCGAGCCCGCCTGGGCCCAGATGCCGACTGTAGCCGAACGGAAGCAGCTGAGCGCATCCGCAACCAGTGTCACCCCGCAGTCCAGCTTCTTGTGTATCAAGGATTTCCTCTCTTTCCGTGTCTTAAAAAGAGCCGGCTCGAAGCCGGCTCTCTGTCCTACTTTACCGGGCGGGGCTGCCGCTCCCGGCGTTCCCGGCGCTGCTGCCCGCCGCGCCCGCCGCGTCCGCCTCCGGACGAACCGCGTTTTTCCGGAACAAGACCTTTATGAGTCAGGTTGATGCGTCCCTGCTTGTCGATATCCGTTACCCGGACCAGCAGCTCATCCCCGATGCTGACGACGTCCTCGATCTGATTGATGTAGCTGTTGGACAGATTGGAGATCCGGCACATCCCTTCCTTCCCGGGAGCCAGCTCCACAAACACACCGATATTCATGATCCGAGTCACCTTGCCGAGGAACACATCGCCTACGGCAATGTCCTTGACAATAGACTCAATGATCCGGCGCGCTTTCTCCGCTGCTTCCAGATCTGACGTCAGGATCTGCACACGGCCGTCATCCTCAATGTCTATCTTGACTCCGGTCTCATCAATGATCTTGTTGATCACCTTGCCGCCGCTGCCAATCACCTCACGGATCTTGTCCGGATCAATGAAGAACTGCACGATCTTCGGGGCGTACGGGGAAAGCTCCGGACGCGGTGCCGAGAGCACCTCGTTCATTTTGCCGAGGATGAACAGGCGGCCCTTGCGTGCCTGCTCCAGGGCACGTTCAAGGATCTCACGGTCAATACCCTTGATCTTGATGTCCATCTGGATCGCCGTAATGCCGCGGTCCGTGCCGGCAACCTTGAAATCCATGTCACCGAGGAAATCCTCAAGACCCTGGATGTCTGTGAGAACCACGACCTTGTCGTCCTGCTTCATCAGACCCATGGCACAGCCGGCCACAGGCGCCTTGATCGGCACGCCGGCGTCCATCAGCGCCAGGCAGCTTGAACAGACGCTCGCCTGCGAGGTCGAGCCGTTGGAACTGACGACTTCCGAGACCGACCGGATTGCATACGGGAACTCGTCCTCGCTCGGCAGCACCGGCTCCAGCGCGCGTCCGGCAAGGGCACCGTGACCGATCTCGCGCCTGGATGTTGAACGCATCATTTTGGCCTCGCCGGTCGAATAAGGCGGCATATTGTAATGGTGCATATACCGCTTGAAGGTGTCTTCGGAAATACCATCCAGACTCTGGCCCTCACGCAGTCCACCGAGGGTCACGAAGTTCATCACCTGTGTCAGGCCGCGGGTGAAAACCGCACTGCCGTGTGCTCGTTCCACGAGGCCGGTATCTGCCCAGATCGGACGGATCTCTTCGTAGCTGCGGCCGTCCGGCCGGACGCCCTCGTTGACGATCCGGTCACGGATCACTTCCTTGGTCATATTGTAAAGAACACCGGAAAAATCTTCTTCGTGCCCCGGGAACTGCTCCGCAAAGTGCGCGCTGACCTCCGTTTTCACCTGCTGCTGGCGTGCCTCGCGCTCGTCGCGGTCAAAGGTGTCCACGCTCCAGCGGACGCGCTCGCCGGCGTACTCGCGGACCGCTGCATCGATCTCATCCGGGATCTGATAGATCGTCACTTCCTTCGGCGGCGCTCCGACATCTTCCTTTATGTCCTCGATAAAGGCACAGATCCGCTTGATCTCCTCATGCGCATACAGGATAGCAGCCAGCATTTCCTCTTCCGTGACTTCATCCGCTCCAGCCTCGACCATCATGACGGCATCCTTGGTCCCGGCCACCGTAAGGTCGAGTCGGCTCCGCTCACGCTGAGCGCTGTCCGGATTGATCACGAACTTGCCGTCCACGAGACCCACGTTCACCGAGCCGGTCGGTCCGGCGAACGGAATGCCGGAGATGGCAAGTGCCGCCGATGAGCCGATCATGGCATATACCTCCGGCGGAATGTCGGGTTCCACGGAAAGCACGGTCGCCACGACCTGGACATCGTTGCGGTAGCCCTTGGGAAACAGCGGCCGGATGGGACGGTCGATCAGCCGCGCTGCCAGAACGGCCTTCTCCGAGGGCCGGCCCTCACGTTTGATGTAGCCGCCTGGGATCTTGCCCACCGAGTAGAGCTTCTCCTCAAATTCCACGCTCAGCGGAAAAAAGTCGATACCTTCCCGCTGATTCTTGGATGCCGTAGCCGTAACCAGCACCGCTGTCCCGCCGCAGCGCACCACAACAGCGCCGTCAGCCTGGAAAGCATAGCGACCTGTCTCAATTGTCAGGTTCCGGCCTCCCAGCTCCATCTCGTATACGTGATTTTCTTGCATGTCGTTTCCTCACACAACAAAAGAAAAGCGGGAAAACCCGCTCATCCCTATTTTCGCAGATTCAGGCTGCTGATCAGATTCCGGTAACGCTCGATATCCTTACCCTTCAGATAATTCAGGAGACGTCTGCGGCGGCCGACCATCTTCAGCAGTCCGCGGCGGGAATGGGCGTCATGCTTATGTTCTTTCAGGTGCTCATTCAGATGATTGATACGGTAGGTAAGCAGAGCTACCTGCACTTCCTGACTCCCCGTATCTCCCGGCTGCTGACCGTATTTCTCGATAATCTCGGTCTTAATCTCTTTATTCATCACTGTCCTCCGTTTACTGGTTCCTAATCGCGAAGCACTGCGCGGCCGGTCCGGAGTGGCCGCACTGCGAAGTGCCCGTTTGATCGCATAAAGAATATGATAGCATATTCCGCCGCTGCTGTGAACTGCATTCTCAGTCCGCCTAGCCTGTCACAAACTCTTCGGGCGGCGCATCGGCAAAAAGCTCCCGTGTCCTGGCCGCGTCCCGGCTGATCTGACGCCGCAGATCCTCCACCGAGGCAAACTCCTGTTCCGGACGCAGCCGCTCGACAAAATATACGCGGATCGGCTTACCGTACAGGTCTTCCGAGTGGTCGAGCAGGTTTGTCTCCACATTGACCCGGTTGTCGTGTTTCACGGTGGGCTTGGTGCCGACATTGGTGACCGACGGAAACAGACCGTCCGGAGTCCTTGTGAGCGTGGCGTAGACGCCGTAGGCAGGCATCAGTTTGTCGGAGCTGATGTTGGCGGTGGGGAAACCGATCCTGGATCCGAGATGCGAGCCCGCCGCCACTGTGCCGTCAATAAAATAGGGCCGCCCCATAATCTCCCGGGCTGCGCCGAGGTCTCCGGAACGGATCCTTGTCCGCAGTTCCGAGCTCGAGTATTTCCCGCGGCCTTCCCCTACAACGGGGACCACGATCAGCAGGTACCCGAAGCGGCCGCTCATCTCCTCAAGCAGGTCAACATCCCCGGAAGCCCCGCTGCCGAAGCGAAAATCACTGCCGACGACAAGCACCGCAACCTTGAAGTCCCGCATCAGCTGCTGCAGGAATCTGCGGGGCGACTCGTGCTCAATACGGCCATCAAAATTCTGCGCAAAATAGTAGTCCACCCCGGCCTCGGCCATGAGCGCCTCGCGCTCCGCATTGGTGAAAAGCGGCTTGGGGACGTTCGGTTTGCGGGTGAACGTGTACACCAGACTCGGCTGCGGCTGTTCAAGCACCGTCTCGAGCAGTTCGCTGTGCCCCTTGTGCACACCATCAAAAAAACCAATCGTCATGGCCACTGGTGTGCGCAGCGGCAGATTGGATTCGTTCAGTATGATCAATTCAGATTCTCCGCATTTCACTCCGCTGCGGCATCGTCCGGGAGTTTCACCCGCGCCTTGAGAACCAGGCCCCGCTCCTCCAGCCGTCCGACACCAAAAAAAACGTCCCGGCACAGGACGGCATAATCTCTGCCGGCAGCAGCCCGGACGCCACGAACCCGCGCCATGTCGACAGCTGCACCGGAATCCAGAATGGGATACAGGTGAGCAGGAAGGCTGAGACGCTCGATCTCAAGAGCGTCCTGCGCCGCGGTCAGAAACCGCTCCGGTCCGCCGGCCTCAATCTCCTCGAGCGTGCAGCTATCCGGCAGGACGAAACGCCCGACTCTTGCGCGCAGCAAAAAGGAGGTGTATCCGACCGTGCCGAGCGCTGCTGCCAAATCAGACAGCAGGGAACGCACATACGTTCCCTGGCGGCAGACAATCCGCAGCAGAAAGCGGTCGTCCCGACCGCCAAGCAGTTCAAGACTGTCGATGTGGACCGTCCGTGACGGCCGCGGCTGGATCCGTCCGCAGCGCGCGGCGGCGTAGAGGGGCTGTCCGTGCACCTTCACCGCTGAGTACGCCGGGACCTGCTGACGGATGCTGCCGGTAAACTGCGGGAGCACCGCCCTGAGCTTGTCAGCGCTGAAACGCACAGGGCTTTCGGCCACAACTGCGCCCTCGCTGTCGAGCGTGTCTGTCTGCAGTCCGACCCGCAGCTCCGCAATATACTCCTTGGACCCATGCATCAGGTAGTCCGAGAGCTTCGTCGCCCTGCCGAGCATCACCGGCAGCACGCCGGCAGCTTCGGGATCGAGCGTGCCCGCATGGCCGGCCCGGACGCCGCCGCAGAGCCGCCGGATCCGCGAGACAGCCGCCTGGGAACTCATGCCCGGGGGCTTAAGCAGGGAAATAACACCGTTCAAACGAGCAGTTCCTCGGCCGCCTCAACGAGTTCCTTGGAAATGCTGTCCAGACGCCCCTGCATGACGCAGCCGGCTGCACGCCGGTGACCGCCGCCGCCGTACCGTGCGGCGAGGGCCGCGACATCGATTCCCTTGGAACGCAGACTCACCTTATAGCATTCGGGCCGGATTTCCCTAAGAAAACAGGCAACCTGCACAGTCTCCACATCCCGTGCGTAATTGACGAGACTCTCCGTATCGGCCGTCGTCGCCCCGAGACGTTTCAGTTCATCCAGGCTCAGGAAGCCGAGGGCAAACCTGCCGTCGCAGTGCAGCCGGATACTGCGGATAAATTCTGCGATCAGCTCCGTAGCAGCCCAGGATCGCGTATTGTGGATCTGTTCGGCCACGGCGCTCGTGTTGAGCCCCATCTCCGAAAGCTCATAGCAGATCCGGAAGGCTTCCGGCGTGGTCGATGAATAGGTGAGATTGCCTGTATCTGTGGTGATTCCCATGTAGATGGCAATCTGCGCCGCGGTGTCGAGCGGAATCTCGTAGTCCGAAAACAGCTTGAAGATAATCTGGCTTGTGGCCGGCGCATCCTCCACATAATTGACCTGGGCAAAACAGTCGTTAGAAACGTGATGATCAATGCTGAGGTCGGGACGTTCCGCAAACACGGCCTGAGCGGCTCCGAGCCGGCGGACTGCGGCGCAGTCCACCGCGATCGCGGCTTCGTACTGCCCGAGTGCAGCATCGGAAAGCACAGTATACAGCTCGTCAAACTCCGGAAAAACATACTTGGCCGGCGGCGGTTCAAGCAGGACAGTCTCGGCGCGTTTGCCGAGCGCCCGCAGCAACACGGTCAGCGCATAGGAACTGCCGAGCGCGTCCCCGTCCGGATGCAGATGCGTGAACACAGCAAAACTGCCATAGCGGGAAATGAAATGCGGAATTACAGCGGCATTGCTGCACTCACTCGGCGTTGTCATCTTCGCTCCTGACCTTATCTAGGATCGAGGCGATGTGGACGCTGTGATCTACCGACCGGTCGAGCTCAAAACTCAGTTCCGGCGCCCGCCGCAGATCGACGCGCTGGGCCAGCTTTGTGCGCAGGAAACCGGCCGCGTGACGCAGCGCCTCCATCGTCCGTTCCTTTTCTTCCTCGGTGCCGTAGACGCTGACAGCCACTTTGGCAAATTTCAGGTCGGTGGTGACTTCTACCCGGGTCACGCTTGTCATCGGCGAGAGGCGGTCGTCTTTGACCTCGTGCGCAATGATGTCTCCCAAAGCCCGTCTGACTTCTTCGTCGATACGGGCACGACGGTTCCCTGCCATGTTTCTCTCTTTTCTAGACGCGGGGCGCCAGCGGGCACCGTCCGCGGAACTTACCTGGCGATCTGCTGCATTTCAAAGCATTCGACGATATCGCCTTCCTTGATGTCGTTATAGTTCTCGATCGTCAGCCCGCATTCATAACCCTGCGCCACTTCGCGGGCATCATCCTTGAAGCGTTTGAGTGAACTGAGCTGTCCATCCATGATGACCACATTGTCGCGGAGCAGACGGATCTGCGAATTGCGCCGGATCACTCCGTCGAGCACGTAGGAACCAGCAATCGTCCCGATCGATGAGACCTTGAAAATCTGGCGCACCTCCGCGTGACCGGTCACGACTTCCTCGTACTCAGGATCCAGCAGGCCCGTCATGGCCTTCTCAATATCTTCGATCGCCTTATAGATCACACGGTAGAGACGCACGTCGACCTTTTCCCGCTCAGCTGCCTGCACAGCCATGTTGTCCGGCCGCACATTGAAACCGATGATGATCGCATTCGCGGCNGAGGCCAGCATGACGTCGGTCTCGGTGATGGCGCCGACGCCGGTATGAATCGTGCGCACGTGAACCTCGTCGTTCGAGAGTTTCTCAAGCGACTGCCGCACAGCTTCCACTGAGCCCTGCACATCGGCCTTGACCACCAGGTTGAGCTCCTTGATCTGGCCTTCGGCGATCTGCGTGAAAAGATCGTCCAGCGAGACCTGCGTGACTTTCTTGAGCATCTCGGCTTTCTGGTTGGCCTTGCGCTCTTCCGCGACCCGGCGGGACAGAGCCCCGTCGGTGGCGTGCAGGATGTCTCCGGCAACCGGAACTTCCGAAAAACCGATCACCTCAACCGGCTGNGAAGGCAGCGCCGCCTTGACCGTGCGTCCCCGGTCGTCGACCATGGCGCGCACTTTGCCGTAGGCGGTGCCGGCAATGATCATGTCGCCTGTCTTCAGTGTTCCGTTCTGCACCAGCACTGTCGCCACCGCGCCGCGGCCTTTGTCGAGCTGGGCTTCAACTATGGTGCCGCGCGCGAGGCGGTCCGGATTTGCCCGCAGTTCCTGCATGTCAGCCACCAGCAGGATCATCTCGAGCAGCTTGTCGATCCCCTCCCCTGTCTTGGCCGAGACCGGCACAACCACGGTGTCACCGCCCCACTCTTCCGGCAGCAGCTCGTACTCGGTCAGTTCCTGCATGATCTTCTGCACGTTGGCATTCTCCCGGTCGATCTTGTTGATCGCCACGATGATCGGTACATCCGCTGCCTTCGCATGATTCACGGCTTCCACAGTCTGCGGCATGATCCCGTCATCAGCAGCGACGACGATGACGACAATGTCCGTCACCTGGGCGCCGCGGGCCCGCATAGCCGTGAAGGCCTCATGGCCCGGTGTGTCAATGAAGGTGATCCGCTCGTCGTTCAGCTCGACCTGATAGGCACCGATATGCTGTGTGATGCCGCCCGCCTCGGATTCTGTCACCCTTGAGCTGCGAATCTTGTCAAGCAGGGACGTCTTGCCGTGATCGACATGCCCCATGATCGTCACGACCGGCGGGCGCTTCCGGAGCTGCTCGGCAGTATCTTCCGTCTCCTCAACCAGGATTTCCTCCGCTGTCTTGGCAACTTTCTGCTCAAGCTCCACACCGAACTCCCCGGCGATAAGCTGTGCTGTGTCAAAGTCGATCTGTGAGTTGATTGTCGACATCATGCCGAGCATCAGCAGTTTTTTCAGGATTTCCGCAACCGGCTTGCCGATCTTCTCCGAGAGCAGCTTTACGGATACTGTTTCTTCCGTGATGACGGCATGGTCGATCCGCACTGGCTCAGCCGGGCGGCGCTTCGGCGCCTTCTTGACCGGGCGCCGGCGGGAACCACGGCGCGCTTCCTCATCATCCACCGAAAAAACCCGTTCTTTGATAACCGGTTTTTTCTTCTTGCGGTCATTGTCCTCCTTGCGCCGTCTGGCCGGTGCCGGAGCACTGCTTCCCTGCCTGGGCGCCGCGCCCTGCTGTTTTGCAGCGGGCGCACTCTTTGCGGCTGTCTGTTTCTTGGCCGCAGCCGGCTTCGGTGCCGCTTCGCGCGTCTTGGGTTCTGCTGCCTTTTTCTGATTCGCAGCCGGGGCTTCCTTCTTCTGCGCTGCCTTCTCCCCGGCAGGTGCCTGCTGGCTCACCTTCTTGTCCACTTTGGGTTCCTCTGGCTTATTCACCTTGGGTTCCGCTGATTCGCTCTTCCGGGCGGCTTTTTCCGCCGCCGGCTGCATCGCCGTTTCCTGTCTGGCCGCCGCCGCGCGCTCCTGGATCGCAGCAGCAGCAGCAGCCGCCTGTTCCTGCTGCCGCTGCAGTTCCTGCTGGCGGCGCTCTTCCTCTTCCCGCTTGCGGCGCTGTTCCTCCTTGACCTGGTTCGACTTCTCGATCGTCTGTACCTTCGCCTCAACCTCGCGCACTTCTTTGATCTGACGTTCTGCGTTGGTCTGCATTTCCGTCACAGCAGCATACATCGCTTTGGCGCTGTCGTACAGATTCTTATTCGTGTCCAGGATCTTAATCTTGCTCAAGCGACTCACACCTCCGCGCCTGTCTCATTTCTGCTGCGCAGCAGCTGCGCAAGCTTCCCGTCCCTGATACCGGCCACCCTGACACCGTCCCGGCCTATCCGGGATCCGAGCACGTCCCTGCCGTCGAGCTCGATCAGCGGCACATGATAGTACCGGCAGGCACTGCCTACTTTGTCCCGGGTATTGGCAGAAGCAGCACCATCCAGTATGACCAGATGCAGCCGTCCGGTCCGCACTGCCTCGATACACCTGTCCTGTCCGCAGACCAGCTGTCCGGCCCGGCCGGCCAGTCCCAGCATGCCGAGCAGACTGTCCTGACTCATGGCTCTCCTGCCTTTCTGAGCAGTTCATCGCAGATCTCCCGAAGACTGCTGACCACGAGCTGCCTGAGGCCGGTTTTCCTTCGCCTGAGTTTCCTGATACAGTCCGGCTGCCGGCATACGTAGCAGCCGCGTCCGTCTGCTTTGCCCGTCGGATCGAGCCTGGCGCCTTCAGGACCGCTCACTATCCGCCACAGCTGGCTTTTCGGTTTTTTCTGCCGGCATGCGCAGCACATGCGCTCCGGATCCACGTTCTTTTTCAATCATCCTCGTCGGCCAGCGCAGACAGATCGAGCATCCCGGCATCGTCTGTTCCGTCCTCCGCCGGCGGAAGCTCCACGAACAGATCCTCCTCCACGGACTCCGGCCTTTCATCCACTTTCTCAAAGCCGGCCCGGCCCTTTTCGCCGAAGGCCTCCTGCTCCGACTGCGATTTGCTTTTGATATCGATCTTCCACCCGGTCAGCTTTGCCGCAAGCCGCGCATTCTGCCCCTCCTTGCCAATCGCAAGCGAGAGCTGGTAGTCAGGCACGATGACCTTGGCGGCGTGCTCGTCCTCGTTGATCTGCACCATGATGACCTTGGCCGGCCGCAGTGCGTTGGCAATGAATTCGATCGGATCCGCACTCCAGGGAATCACATCAATCTTCTCACCACCGAGTTCCTCAACGACGCGCTCTATGCGGGTTCCCCGCGGACCTACGCAGGCTCCGACAGGGTCCACTTCGCGCTCGTTGGAGCTGACGGCAATCTTCGTGCGCTGACCGGGCTCACGGGCAATGCTTTTGATCTCCACGATGCCCTCGACGATCTCGGGTACCTCGTTTTCGAAAAGCTTGCCGATAATAAGCGGGTGTGTCCGGGATGCGACGATCTGGGGACCCTTGCTGGTCTTGCGCACCTCCAGGACAAAGACTCGCAGATGCTCGTTGATACCGTAGCGTTCTCCGGGCACCGTCTCGCCTGCCGGGATGATGCCCTCCGCCCGGCCCACCTCTATGTAGACGTTGCCGCGGTCCACGCGGTGCACCGTGGCAGGCAGCATCTGGTTTTCCTTATCTGAGTACCGGTTGTAGATCAGTCCCCGTTCCGCTTCCCGGATCCGCTGCACGACAACCTGCTTGGCCGTCTGGGCGGCGATGCGTCCGAAATCTTTCGGCTTGATATCCTCCTCCAGGAGGTCGCCGACTGTGATGCCCGGCTTAATCTCCTGCGCTTCCGCAAGCATAATCTGGGAGGCACTCTGTTCGGGATCGTCCGACAGCTCCTCGACGACAGTCCGCACCGAATAGACCCGGATCTCCCCCGTCTCGCGGTCGATTGTCACCCTCGCATCCTGTTCCTGACCGAAATGCTTCTTGTAGGCGCTGATCAGCGCCATCTCAATTGCTTCCAGCAGGGAATCCTGCGAAATTCCCTTTTCCTGCTCCACTTCCTGCAGAGCTTCCAAGAAATCCTGATTCATTTGTCACTCCCGGCAGTCGCTCAGATGTCCACGTGCAGACTGATCTTCGCTGTCTCGTCCAGCTCGAAAGTGATCTCATCGTCACCGGAAGCGATGGTGACCGAGCTGTCTGTGAAGTCAACCAGAGGTCCCGTGAACTCCTTGCTCCCCATGAACGGCTTGTACAGCTTCACATCAATCGTCATTCCACGGCTGCGCTCAAAGTCCCGCAGCGTACGCAGCGGCCGGTCCAGTCCCGGTGACGAGACAACCAGGGTATAGGTGTCCGGCACCGGGTCTTTCTCGTCGAGAATCTTCTCCAGCGCCCGGGAAAACGTCTCGCAGTCGTCGATCTGCACGCCGTCCGGCTTATCAATGTAGATCGTCAGCATCCAGTCGCGTCCCTCTTTGGCGTACTCGGTATCAACGTACTCGTAACCCATTTCCGCCGCTAGCGGCTGTGCCAGCGCTTCCACTTTCTGCTTTACAGAAGTGCTCATGTTGACCTCTCTCAAAAAAACTGCAATAAAGACAAAGAGCGGGCAGACCCACTCCTCGCGCTTGCGCAAAATCTCAAAGTGTATGGTATCACTTGCAGGCGGATACTGCAAGGTATTTCCGCGTTTTTTCTCCTACTTTTTCGAAAAGCTCAGCCGGTTTTCCTCCCCGCGCAGCAGCCGCTGTATATTGCTCCGGTGTGCGAACACGGTCAGGACCGCGATAATGATCGAAGCAGTGTTCCATTCCCAGTTGCCTCCGGAAATAAAGCAGGTCACGACTGCGCTGGCGATCATGCCGATGATCGTGCCGACACTCATGATGCGGGTGATGAAGACAAGCACCAGGCAGGCCGCAATGACGATCAGCGACGGTACAGGCTGCATGACCAGATAGGCGCCGATGGCCGCCGCGATTCCCTTGCCGCCGCGAAAGCGCAGGAAGCAGGAGAAATTGTGTCCGACCACCACCATGACGGCGGCCAGGAACATGCCATCCGGACCGGCAAGCCACAGCCCGATCAGGGCCGCAAACACACCCTTAAGGACGTCACAGACCAGCGTCGCCAGACCATACTTCCAGCCGTACGTGCGCAGCATGTTGGTCGTGCCCGGATTGCCGCTGCCGTGCCGACGTACGTCGTCGTGGATCAGGTGTTTGGAAAACAGCATCGAAAAAGAGACTGAACCCAGCAAATAGGCGATCACTGCTGAGAGGATCAGCAGCCACGTTTGATTTGTCATTCGCGTTCCTCGTTCCGTTCGCGGACGATCATCTTGATCGGGGTTCCCGCAAAGTCAAATGTGCGCCGCAGAAAGTTCTCCAGGTACCGGCGGTAAGAGAAGTGCAGCAGCGTCGCATCGTTCACAAACAGAATAAACGTCGGCGGCTCCACGGCGCCCTGGGTGACATAGAAAATCTTCAGCCGGCGTCCGTGATCGGAAGGCGGCTCCACGGACGTGACAGCATCGTGCAGGCACTCGTTCAGAAGTCCTGTCGGTATGCGGCGCTGCGCGTTTTCATGGGCCTCATGGATGAGGTCGAAAAGCTTGCCGGTGCGCTGTCCGGTCTTGGCCGAAATATAGATCGTCTTGGC
>JAAUYQ010000040.1 GCA_014805015.1 Clostridia bacterium
TAATTGTCAGAGGCAGCAGCCGCGCGGAAGCCACACTGAAGGACGCCACGAAAACTCGCACCGTAGTCATGAATACGATTGGACCGGTCGAGATTGCTTCGCACAAATACTACGATCCGGCAGAGAAGAAATGTTTCATGCTCCCAAACGAGATCATGGGCTTTCGTCCAGGCGAGCGTATACAGGAAGATGTAAAGCTTGAGCTTCTGGAGGCCGCCACAGCAAAATCCTACCGGAAGAGTGCGGCAGCTGTGACTGATGGAAGTGTCAGCTATGGGACTGTGAAGAATATTGTGCATGATCGCCGGGCGCCCGAGCTGGCTCCACCTGAGAAAAAGCGGAAAGTTAAGGAATTATTTGTGTTCCTTGATGAGGCTCATGTCCATATGCAGCCTGCCTGTCCAGGAGCCGTCAGACGCTGTCAGCAGGTGCCCTTGGCGACCATCGCGGAAGGCAGGCAGAGCGTCTGCAAAGGCCGTTATACTCTGACTGGACGCACTCAGCTTGTGGATGCTCGCTTTACTTCTGAGAGTCTTCTGCGGAAGACGGAGGCATTCATTCATCTGTTCTACGATCTGGATGTTCTGGAAAAAGTCTATGTTTACGGAGACGGAGCAGCCTGGATCTGCCAGGCCCTCGACGACAGCGGCTTCAATGTGGAGCACGTGCACGACTGCTATCACCGGTTCAAAATGATCACCTATCTCCACAATAAGTTTCCACACTCGAAAGTGAGAACCCGGGTTCAGGAGGCACTGGAAAGCAACGACTGGACGAAGTTCGACAAGATGATCAAGGGACTGCGGAAGCTTGCAGAGGGCGATAAGGAACGGACACGGGCTCTCGACCGGTTCGAAACGTACTTCACGCAGCACTGGGACGGACTTGTAGCCAGCGTTCGGAAAGATATTCCGAAGAGCTGCACAGAGCCCATGGTCTACCATGCTCTTGCCGTCCGTTTCACCACGAACCCAAGCGGCTGGTCAGCCACTGGACTGGGGAATCTCGCCAAATGGCGCCTGCTTGCGCGGAATGGAGCCCAGATACGAGAATGCCGAGCCGGGCAGCCTGCGCCGGGCACAGTTCCAGCCGGAACATACACTGCTTATCTGAAAGCGTGTATGGAACCAGACGGATCGACTGCACACGACTGGAGCATCTTCAACCCACTGCCGCCGGTCTTCGATGGCAACAGCGGCACTATGCATGCCTTGAGGAATCTCGGCCGCCATGAAACGATGCTGGCTTGACATTTCATCCCGGGAAGTAAAAATCGCTGTTTGCCCCCGGAACTTCACACCGTCAGCGAAGCTCCCCAACGTGAAAAGAATGTGGTTCTGCGCTAAGATGATCCTGCACAGTCAAAGGTGCTTCCCGCTCCAGCGGATCGGCTGTGCGCAGCCATTCCAGGCGCGGCGCAACCTTCATCCGCAGAAACTGGAAAGCGCCGAAAATGCCGCATAAAGCAGTAGATCTCTCTGAGGAATTGTCACGAAATATCTCATCGATTTATCACTTGGCTGCGGGCTTCACTGAGTCACAGAATTGGATGAATGCAGCGTATCGCCGAGTGGGCGATGTCGACCGGATTTGAAACCATGGATGACATAGTCCCACAGTGAATACGGATCAAGCCGCTCAGTATCAATATCCTCAAATTCATCCTCGAATAGCTCAATCAACAGAAAAGTAGTCCCCCTTAATCCTGCTGCTCGCCGCTGTTCATGAGTCCGACTGTTTGGTGTATCATGAGACTGACAGTCGAGTTCGGTTATCTCTTAGGACTTCGAACCTGCAGAGTAGCCTGAAACTGCGCCTCTTGCGTTGCGCCGCAGATTGCNTTAAAGCCCATTCGGGGCTACAGAGCGTATGGGGAGAAAGTGCAAAGCAAAAGTTCCGGCGTAAGACGTATAAAGACTGTACTGGACTGAGTCCGAGCTACACTCTATGCGAAAGGAGACTCCTTGCATATGACGCTTCTGCCGATTCTTATGGTGTGTGCCGCGCCGTTGGTAATGCTACTGTTCGGACGCCTGATGCAGCTGACTGCCAGCGGTCCGCCGAATCCGCTTATGGGGTTTCGAACCCGTCTTTCCATGAGCAGCGCGGATGCGTGGAACTATGCAAACACCTACCTGGGTTACCGCTGGATCCGTCAGGGATTTGCCCTGCTCTGCGTCAGCATCTTCGCGATTCTGCTTGCGGGATTTCTGGNCCCAACAGGATGGGGCGCTGACNAAGNGGCANCCGCTTGGCTGGCTCTGGGCATTCTGACCGGGCAGCTCCTGTGGATGGGCGTGTCAATCCGACGTGCACGCTGTCATCTTCGAACCATATTTAACGAAGACGGCACCCGGATTCACCCCGACTGACGGCGGCAAACAGCACTGTTTTCCCGAAGAAAGAATGCGCCACGGAGATAGCCCTGGCGAGAAGTTCATGGAGCTGCTGCAGAAGACATATCTGTTGCGGCTCTTCGCGTTTCTTCAGGAAAGTAAAGCGTATGGGAGAATGTCGAAGTATTATCATAAGTCTGCCCACTACGGTAGGTCTCATAGTTCTTCCCATCACCATCGTAATTCTTCCCATTTTTGTTGGCCGAGTCACCGGGATGTCCAAAGAGGTCTTAGGAACTGCCACAAAATGGATCATCAAAAACTCGTCAGGGCTGAAAGCAAACCTGCAAGCCGATACCAATATCTATCCAACTGGGATTAAGGTATCCGACGATGAATNTGAGGATATTGACATTGAGCGGCTTAATCCGTATCCACAGTGGAACTATGTCATCCATGGTTTCAAATCGGATCGACATCGTCCACTCGGCGCTATGCTGCGTTCATTCAATTCTGTGACTCAGTGACGCCCGCAGCCAAGTGATAAATCGATGAGCTATTCCGTTACAATTCTTCAGACGCCCGGCTGCACCGCAGCAAACTCAGAATTGGAGCCGCAGACTGAATCATGATCAGACAAATCAGATATTTTCAGGCTGTGGTCGGCTGCGGCAGCTTTTCGGAGGCCGCTGAACAGTGTCACGTCTCCCAGTCTGCCATTTCCCAGGGTGTCCAGGCTCTTGAGCGGGAACTCGGATTTGATCTTCTCGAGCGTCGGAACCGCAGATTCACGCTGACACCCGCGGGTGAGCACTTCTATCACAAGAGTCTTATTCTTATGGCGGATTATGAGCGGATCTGCAGCGAATCAGCGCGCATTGCTCAGGGTCCGCGCTCTGTCCTGACGATCGGCTATCTGCGCGCGTACGCCGGACCGGAATTCCAGCTCGCGCTCGAGGAGTTCTCGTCAGCCTGTCCGGGAGTACAGCTGACAATCATACCCGGCAATCACGAAGAGCTGTATGAGCTTCTGCGGACAGATCAGGCAGACCTCGTGCTGAGTGACCAGCGGCGGGCCTTCTCAGATGAATACTGCAACCATATCCTTTCCACGTGCAGTGAATATGCCGCCGTCGCACCCAGGATTCCCATAGCCGCCCTTCCCTCTGTCTCGCCAGGAGATCTCAAAAACACGCCCTGCATCCTGGTCACCTCATCATCCCAGCAGGAGACCGAACGAGACTACTTTCATCATGTGATCGGCATCCAGAGCGACTTTCTCTACGCCGAAAACCTGGAAAAAGCACGCCTTATGGTTGTGAGCGGACAGGGATTCATGCTGCCGGAGGGTATCCGTGACCCGTGCTCTGCGGACAGTGGAACAGCTCTTATACCGCTTGTACGAAGCCAGACTCCGATTCGGCGCAACTACTGCACGTTCTGGAAGCGCAGCAGCACCAATCCCAGTATTCAGCAGTTTTTTGCTGTGCTGCAAAGCAAATTCGGCTCTGACCAGCTGCCGGGCTGAAGGTCCCGGCGCAAGCCTCGGACCGGTCATATCAGTTTTTCTTATCTGTTCCACGTTAAATACGAATTGATCCACGGGCGGCACATCCTTTACGCTTTCATCAAAGACAGGACAATTATGATGGAGGATCATGGTGAAAAAACTTGTTGCATTTTACTCCCGGGCGGGAGAAAACTATTTTGGCGGCACTATGCGCTACATTGCAGAAGGCAACACGGAAAAAGTTGCAAAGATGATCGCTGACGCGACCGGAGCCGATCTCTTTCACATCGAGCAGAAAGTGCCTTACGCGGAGGATTACAACACCTGCATTGCGCAGGCGAAACAGGATCTGCGTTCTGAAGCGCGGCCGGAACTGACCGGCCTGCCGGACAGCATCGACGAGTATGCTGAAGTTTACCTCGGCTATCCAATCTACTGGGGCGACCTGCCGATGGCTGTTTACACCTTTCTCGAAAACTTTGACTGGAACGGCAAGACTATCCATCCCTTCTGCACACACGAAGGCAGCGGCCTCGGCCGCACACCAGAGAAAATAGGCAAAGCCTGCCGGGGTGCCAGCGTGACCAAGGGCCTGGCAGTGGAAGGCGGTTCCGCCGACGGCGCCGGAGGCGCAGTACGCAGATGGGTATAAGCACGGCCGACGGTCTGGCCGGGGCTGAGCAGGCTTACCGCGATTTCTACCGCTGCCTCGTGCAGCAGGACATTACGGCACTCGCACCTCTGCTGGACGATTCCTTCGTGCTGAGGCACGTGACAGGCATGCGGCAGGACAAAAAGGCCTTTCTGAAGGCTGTGGAAGACGGAGTCCTCCACTACTACAGTGCCGAACACGAACAGATAGACGTGCAGCCGGAAGGAGCGGACTCAGCAAGCCTCGCTGGTGACTCCATGGTAAGGGCCGCCGTGTTCGGAGGCAGCGAGCACGACTGGCCGCTCCGGCTTGAAATGCACCTGAAAAAGTGGGATGGGCTCTGGCGTATCTGCCAGGTGCGCGCATCCGAATACTGAGAGCGGACGCCGCCGGAGGTCAGCGCATCTGACCGTATGACCGGG
Organism: Clostridia bacterium; assembly: GCA_014805015.1. Taxonomy (GTDB): domain Bacteria; phylum Bacillota; class Clostridia; order Christensenellales; family Christensenellaceae; genus JAAUYQ01. The sequence goes on from JAAUYQ010000040.1 coordinate 4,921, forward strand.
ACCGGTACAGAACAGGAGACATAGAGATGGAACAGGAAGTTATGATTCTCACAGGTGCCGGGCAGATTGGGACAGCGATCGCCCGGCGTCTTGGTTACGGCAAAAAAATCGTTCTGGGCGATAAGAAGCTCGAGAACGCGGAGCAGGCGGCGAAAATCATGCGGGACGCCGGCTTCGATGTCTGTCCAATGGAGATGGATCTCTCGTCCCGGGAATCGATCCGGAAGCTCATTTCCAAGGCACAGGAGTTTGGCCCGATCACCATGCTGGTCAACGCTGCCGGGGTATCGCCAAGTCAGGCACCGATCGAAGCCATTCTGAGCGTAGACCTCTACGGCACAGCTGTCCTGCTCGAGGAAGTCGGCAAAGTGATCGCCCCGGGCGGCACCGGCGTCACGATCTCCAGTCAGTCCGGTCACCGAATGCCGCAGCTGACAGCGGAAGAAGACGAGCTGCTGGCGTGCACGCCGCCTGATGAGCTTCTGGAGCTTCCGCTGCTGCAGCCGCAGAATCTCCGCGACACCCTGCACGCGTACCAGATGGCGAAGCACTGCAATGAGAAGCGCGTCATGGCTGAATCTGTAAAGTGGGGCGAGCGGGGTGCCCGGATCAATTCGATCTCGCCGGGAATTATCGTGACGCCGCTGGCCGTGGATGAATTCAACGGGCCCCGCGGCGACTTCTACAAAAACATGTTTGCCAAGAGTCCGGCGGGCCGTCCCGGCACAGCCGATGAAGTCGCCAACGTTGCCGAACTGCTGATGAGCGACAGAGGCGCCTTCATTACAGGTGCCGACTTTCTGATCGACGGCGGCGCAACCGCCTCCTACTTCTACGGGCCTCTGAAGCCGGCAGACTGAATCACATACTGCAGCGCCTGACAAAAGCCGCTCCCGCACCCGCTGGGGCGGCTTTTGCTGTCTCCGGCGCTGACAACCATTTCCGCTTTTTCTGGTCCGCTGCACGTGCAGGTGCTGCCCAGCGCGAAGAAGCCCTGCCTATCGGGATATCAGCCTGCCGCTCCGTTCATGCAGGTGCTGAGTAATCACTCTCTGCGATGCATATGTTCCACTGGACAGGGCAGCGAAAAGATCCCTGCTTTGAGCAGCCGACAGCTAATTCCATAGCGTTCGATCCTTGAGCTTTCGGCTATGCTTCATTTCATAACTGTGCTAAACTGAAAGTGGAGTTTTCGTTTTTCACCACTTTGGGATTTAATATGTATATCAGCAGAATAGCAGAGAAGAAATTCAGTGCGCTCAGCAGTTTCTTTAAGGTCGTCCTTCTTACTGGACCGCGTCAGGTTGGCAAGACGACCATGCTGCGGCATCTGGCACAGAGCACAGGCCGCACATACGCAACTTTGGATGATCCAGCAGCGCAGCACCTCGCCAAAGAGGATCCAGTCGGTTTTTTTCAGAACTATCCACCCCCTGTCCTAGTCGACGAGGTGCAGTACGCGCCTGAGCTTTTTCCAGTAATCAAACTCCTTGCGGACCGCAGCGATCACCCCGGACAATTCTGGTTGACAGGTTCGCAGCACTACGCAATGCTTCGGAACGTACAGGAATCTCTGGCCGGACGTATTGGAATCATGTCGCTTGCGGGCATGACGCAGGGCGAACGCCAGCAGATTCCGCTCAGCGATCTCGAATTCGGTCTCGATGCACTGCGCCAGCGGACACAGACCCACGGAATGCACAGCAGCGCCGGGCAGGTGGCAGAGCATATCTGGCGCGGCGTCATGCCGGGCGCCCCGGACAGCGCTGCCGCAGACATGCGGAGCTTCTTTTTTGAATCGTATCTGCAGTCATACCTGATGCGCGATATCGCGCAGCTTGGCAACGTGCAGAGTCTCGGTCAGTTTGCGGATTTCATGGCCGCCTGCGCCGCTCTCATCAGCCAGCAGCTTAATCTCACGAATCTCGCTCAAGCCGCCGGCATCAGTGTGCCCACAGCACGAAAATGGCTTGACCTGCTGGTGGGCATGGGCATCGTCTACCTGCTGCGCCCATTCGCTGGGAGCACGCTCAAACGTCTTACCAAACGCCCCAAGCTCTACTTCACGGATACAGGACTGGCTGCATACCTTACCGCATGGCCGACCCCGGACACGCTCTGGAAGGGCGCAATGAGCGGAGCTTTCTTCGAGAACTATGTTCTGATGGAACTGCTGGCGAACCTCAATGCCTCGTCCCCTGCTTTCACTCTGTCCTACTACCGCGACGGGCATGGAAAGGAAATCGACCTTGTTCTTGAACGCGGCCGCCTGCTGCATCCGCTTGAGATCAAACAGAGCGCCGCGCCCCGGCGTCAGGAAGTCCGCAAGTTTGAGCTGATTGAGCGCAGCGGTCTCGAACGCGGCAGCGGCGGCATCATCTGCATGGCTCCGGAACCGATGTACATTTCCGAGCAGGACAGCTTCATCCCCGCTCCGATCCTCTGATACCGGCAAAAAAAAGAGGGCCACCCCTCAGCGGAGGCTCTTTCTGAGTAATGGGTATAAGGACGATTTTCAGACTACCTGGAGTCGTCCTTTTCTTTTTGGATACTGGATAGTACATTTAAGGTCAAAGTTGGGTACCTTCGTGATATGAAAAGCAGCGCGACACTTTGCTTCCAGTGTCGGAAGATTCGAGCGGCCATACGCTACCCGTTTCACTACTTTAATCTTGTTATTCCCGCCCTCTACAAATCCCGAGTTCATATCATGTAGGATGGCGTTCTGTATCGCTTGCTTATCCATCTGCAGCCCCTTGCAGAAACTGTTCAGAATTGCAGAATCTCTGTAGTTCTCGATGTAAGCGTCCAAGGCCTCTGTTTTACCGCCCTCAAGGACATCATGAAACTGCTGAAACGCTTTGCGTGCCCATCCAACGCTCGGGTACTTTTCCAGAATCTGGGGCAGTGCCTTTTGTATGAGGTCTTGTGTCGATCCCGGCTCAGGTGCGTCACTCTCAAGAGTCATCAGAGCGCAGGACAGCTGTCGGCGGGAGACTGGAACGGCATTAGCAGGAACGCGTTTAACATTGAGGACCGAGGTCATGCAGTTCCGTGCTGGGAAGTTGTTGTTGCTGATGGCAATGATCCTGCCAGCAAGGCTTGCCAGCGGCAGATCAGTCCCCGTGCTCTGTAAATATACGAGGATTGTGGCGTCATCATGACCGTCGGCCATCATCTTGTAGATGATGTTGTTGTGCTGCATCGTCTTGCCCTCTGCATTTGGCATGTTCTTGGTCTTTGGACGGTCCAGAGCCTGTATCTCTTCCGGCGTCATAGCTGCATATCTCCTGACCGTAGGCACGGACTTTCCCCACTTTTCTGCCAGCTTTTTCCCAACCTTCCATCCGTTCCTGACGTCTTCCTGAATTCCGCGGATTATCTGCTGTTTTTTTTCTGTTCGCCGCTCCCTGCTTCGCCGACTGCGACTGACAATGTTTGTGAGGATCAAAGTCGATCTCTTCTCCATTCTCGTCTCTTGGAGGTGAATTGTCGTAGTGCAGCGCACTAATGTCCACGTTTGATCCTGCTTCCTTAACCTCGGTTTCCCACACTACATCTTCTTCGCTCACCAGACCGTTCTCGGAAACAAAGACCGTTTTGGGCAGATCATCCCGGAAGACTTTTTCCAGATAACCCAGCAGGTTTTGCATCAGGTGGAAACGGTCAGCTACCTGCATGGCCTCTGGCAGAATTTCGCTTATGGCGCTTGCATAGGCCGACGCACGGTCCCTCGCCACCCGTTTTACTTTCGGATGCTGCTTCAGCCATTCCGTAACATCTGCCGCACTCCGTCCCTTGATCAGTGTTATCAGGTGATGGTCCTCGGCGTCATATATGGCTGTGGCATATTTCTGACCCTTTCTGGTCGCAATATCGTCAATCCCTATGGCTTCGATGTCCGGTGCCTCCTCAAATTCAACCCGTTCCCACAGGGCGCCGATGGTATCGTTGCTGACCTTGACGCCAAGCTGCTTCAACACCCGGCTTGTACCCTCATTGCTCATGAAAATCGACATGCCCATAATCAAGTTGTTCAGGTTGTCTGTGCGCTGCTGGTACCCGTGAGCGAATGGAAGGAGCTCATTGAAAGTGCGGACATCACATTTTTCGTTTTCGCAATCGTACTTGTAAGCCCGGACGTGCAAGTAAGTAGGAATGCCTCTAAACGGCACTTCCTGCAGGGTCCGCTCGTATGTTGCATGGATCGTCCTACTCGGTGCTCCGCAGCTCGGGCATTCACACGTGTGCGGCTTCGACTTCAGGTAGAGGTGGAGCTCATCATCTATGATCTTCCAGTCATAAAGAAAGTGGTCGTTCCCCCAGAGGAACGACCAATCCTTTGTTTCTTCGTACTTCGCCAATCTCCGCGTTTATCTTTCCAGCATCCTGTCTCCAGATGTTATATCACTATAATCATATCACACCTGAGTACCCAATGTCTAGAAAGAGCCCCAGCGGAGTCCTCCATTACGCTTTATGCGCTGTGCGCAATCAGCCCTTCACGGCACCTGCAGCCACACCCTTGATGATGTATTTCTGGCAGGTCAGGTAGAAGACAATGACCGGCACAATGCTGACCACGATCAGGGCCATCATCACGCCCAGGTCCACCGTACCGTAGCTGCCGTTCAGATACTGAATCTGAATCGGAATCGTCCGGTACTGATTGATGTCGAGCACCAGATACGGCAGCAGGTAGTCGTTCCAGATCCACATGATTTCCAGAATGCCGACCGAAATCAGCGTGGGCTTCAGCATCGGCAGCACGATCAGGAAAAAGATCCGGAGCGGACCGCAGCCGTCAATGGCGGCTGCTTCCTCCACCTCCAGCGGCACCGACTTCACAAAGCCGACAAACATGAAGATCGCCAGCCCGGCGCCGAACCCCAGGTACACGAAGGGAATTGTCCAGGGCGTATTGAGGCCGAGCGAGTCCGCAGTCTTAGAGAGCGTGAACATGACCATTTGAAATGGGACGACCATAGAGAACACGCACAGGAAGTAAACTGCCTTGCAGAACTTGTTGTTCACGCGCTCGATGTACCAGGCTGCCATCGACGTGCACACCAGGATCAGCACGGTCGAAAGCACCGTGATGACGGCGCTCCAGATGACGGACTGCCAGAACGGGTAGCTGCCAAACGCCACGCCGTTTGCGTAGTTCTGCCAGCCGGCCGACATCTCACCACTGGGCCACGCGAATGTTTCTGTCTTGACGTACGTGTTCAGCTTGAACGAGTTCATGACGACCTCGAAAACCGGCAGCACGTAGATCACGCAGAGAATGGCCAGGATGATGGACAGGATATTTTTTCGCCGCTGATCGCCTTTCAACGTTCCATCCATTATTGCTGGACCTCCCTCTTACGTGTGTAGGACAGCTGGAGCAGGCCGAGGCCGGCTACCAGAATAAAGAAGATGACGGCTTTGGCCTGCGCGACACCCTGGGAGGTGACGTTCGAGCCATAGAACGTGTTGTATATGTTCAGCGCCAGCATCTCCGTGGTCTTTATTGTCGTCCCATCCGGCTGGATGATGAACGGCTGACCTCCAGTGAGAGCAAGGTTCTGGTCAAACAGCTTGAAGCCGTTGATCAGAGTCAGGAATGTGCAGATGGTAAACGAGGGCATCATGTTAGGAATGACGACCTTGAACAGCGTCTGCGAGCGGCTGGCACCGTCGATGCGCGCTGCTTCAAGGATGTCTTCCGGCACAGCCTGCAGGCCGGCAATATAAATGATCATCATGTAGCCGATCTGCTGCCAGCACATCAGAATGATGAGTCCCCAGAAACCGTACGTTGAGTTCAGCAGGATCGACGTATGGTACTGGCTGAGAATGCCGTCGAAGATCATCGACCAGATGTAGCCAAGCACGATGCCGCCGATCAGGTTAGGCATGAAGAATACCGTTCTGAACAGGTTGCTGCCTTTGATTCCCTGCGTCAGAGCGTAGGCAACCAGGAAGGCCAGAACATTGATCAGAACCAGAGAGACAACAGCGTAAAGGGCGGTATACCAGAAAGAGTGACCGAAGGACGGATCTGTGAACGCCTTGCCGTAGTTGTCGAATCCCACGAAGGTGGCGTCCGACACCAGGCGGAAATTGCAGAACGACAGATAGATACCCTGAATGAACGGCCACACGAATCCAATGACGAAGCAGATCAGAACCGGCAGCATGAATACCGGCCACCATTTGCCAATGGTGCGCTGCAGCGTCGAAGCGGAATTGATTTTCTTACTCACAGGATCAGCTCCTTCGCGTAAGTGTGGTCGTGTGCCAACTGCGGCAGGAATGGCTGCTGACGGAGGCCGCCCGCGGAGAGTCCCGGATTAGGCCTCTCCGCGACGTCTCCTGTGCTATGATCAGCCGTTCATTGCCTGATACTGCTGTGCCCAGCCCTGTACGAACGCAGTCTTGAAGGTTTCCCAGTTCGCATCCGACGGGTCAGCATCGTACTGGTTCAGTGCCGATACGAGCGCGTTGCGGTACTCATCTACGTTCGGCTGGTAGGTGAAGGCCCAGTTCATCGTGTAGTTGCCGTCCGCGGCATACTGTTCAGCATTGGCCAGGAAGCCGTTTGAGGAAGCGACGGCTTCTTTGTACGGCATGACACCGAAGGTATCAACCAGCTCAGCAGATGCTTCTGGATCGGTCACGCACCATACCATGAAGTCCATCGTTGCCTGCTGATCGGCTTCGCTTGCCCTGCTGTTGATCGCCCAGCAGTTCTGCGTACCGTTGTTCAGACCAGCCTTTTCCTCCCCTTCGACTCCGCAGTAGTACGGGATCATGACGGCTTCCGGAACGAGCTCGCTCACAGTCGGCCATTCCCAGGAACCTTGAATGAAGAAAGCAGCCTGGCCGGTGATGAACTCATTTTCCGCGTCGTGTCCGCCGGTTGCCAGCTCGTTCGGTGAAACGGTGCTGTTGTTGATGGCGAGATCATACAGATTGCGGTAGTTGTCAAGGTAGTCGCCAGTGATGGTCGGCGGGCAGGTTGTCCACTTGGTGCCGCCCTGCTCGTAGTAGTAGTCGAGGTTGGCAAGGTGCCCCGTGTAGCGCCAGGATGAGCTTGCATCCATGTCATTAGATGTGAAGGCGTCGAATCCGAGCTCATCTCTGCGGGAGTGAATGTCTTCCACCACAGCCTTCAGGGACTCGAAGTCTTTGATGTCGTCCACACTGTGACCAGCTTTCTCGAGCAGAGTCGGGTTCACAATAATGCCGAATGACTCGTAGCAGTAACCGACAGAAACGAGCTTGCCGTTTTCATCATACAGGTTGTAGTCTTCTGTATTGAGCTGCTCCACAATGGGGGTGCCGGTAAGGTCCATGGCATAGTCGCCCCAGTTCTTGACACCGTCTTCCGAGCCGATGACGAACAGCGTCGGCGGATCAGACTTGTCCATTTCGCTGCCGAGTGTCTGCTCATAGGTGCCGGAAGCAGCGGTGATGACCTTGACGTCCACTCCGGTTTCTTCCTTATACATGGCAGCCACTGCCTGCAGGACTTCGTCGGATTCCGGCTTGAAATTCAGCCAGTAGACGCTGCCGCCGGACGATGAACCGGACGAGCTCGTGTCTGAAGAACTGCTGTCATCCGACGTGCTGCCCGCGGACGAACTGTCGGAACCTGTGCTGGCCTCAGTGCTCGACTCAGCGGGCTCACTCGATGAGCAGGCCGTCAGAATCGCCATGCACATAACCGCCACCATCAGGAAGGCGAGAACACTTTTAATTTTCATACTGTTTCCTCCTAAGTCTCTATCTCATTCCCCGGCCCTTCCGAGGATATGATAACTATACAACTATACCGCGGTTTCCGCCTCCCGCTCCGCACGGCTTTTCTTGAGATGCCGGTTCATATCTTCGGTGCTCGGCGGCAGTTCCGAGGGTTTGGCAAAGAGACTGTCCCCGCTCTGCGGATTAAACAGATGCAGATACTGCGGCGGGATGACGAAGTCCACGCTGTGCTGCTCGTAGCTGTTCCACAGGCCGTCCTTGGTAGCATTGAGGGTAGGCGTGCGGATGACAACATCCGAACCGTCCATCTGGGCATGCATGTAGACCTCGCTGCCGAGCATCTCGGACACGCTGATATCCAGATGATAGGTTTCGCTGGTCGGTTCCGCCAGCACCTGCAGGTGCTCAGGCCGGATGCCGGCTGTGACCTTGCCGCTCTGCACTCCGTTATCCTTCAGGATCCGGCACTTGTCTTCCGGCAGTGGATTCAGGCGGTCCATAATCTTCACCGAGTAGCTGTCACCGCTGCGGACGAGTTCTGCCGGAAACGTGTTCATCTGCGGCGTGCCGATAAAGCCGGCCACAAAGAGATTTACCGGATGGTCAAACACTTCCTGCGGCGTACCCATCTGCTGCACAACACCATCTTTCATGACGACAATGCGGTCGCCGAGCGTCATGGCCTCGGTCTGATCATGCGTCACATATATAAATGTGGTGTTGATCCGCTTGCGCAGCTTGATTATCTCCGCACGCATCTGATTCCGGAGCTTGGCATCCAGGTTGGAAAGCGGTTCGTCCATGAGGAAGACCTTCGGTTCGCGGACGATGGCGCGGCCGATGGCGACACGCTGGCGCTGCCCGCCACTCATGGCTTTCGGCTTGTTGTTCAAAAGCTGCGTGATGCCAAGGATTTCAGCGGCTTCGCGCACTCTCTTGTCAATCTCCGACTTGCTGACTTTCTGCAGTTTGAGTGCGAAGGCCATGTTGTCGTAGGCCGTCATATGCGGGTACAGCGCATAGCTCTGAAAGACCATGGCAATATCCCGATCTTTGGGCGATACGTCGTTGACAAGCTGTCCGCCAATGTACAGCTTACCTTCGGTAATAGACTCGAGACCCGCAATCATGCGCATGGTCGTTGATTTGCCGCAGCCGGATGGACCGACAAGCACAACAAACTCCTGGTCGGCAATGTCCATTGTAAAGTCCTTGACAGCCACAAAACCGTTGCTGTACTGCTTCACAATGTGTTCCAACTTCACTTCGGCCATGGTAACACTGCTTTAAAGAATGGATCTTTTCACCGGGCATCCTGGGCGTCCGGCCTTGCTGCAGGCCTCCACACTGCAGCACCGCAAGCAGAGCGGATGAGCTTCCCTCCTTTGTTCCGCGCACGGACAGCAGAAGACGTGGAGTGCCGCGTGCGGGTAAAGATTTGTGGAAAGGGCGCTCACAGGCTGCGCGCGGAAATCCGGCCCGGTGGGACGGAAAGATCCTGGCTGCGGCGGCCCGGAGAGCCGGCTCCTATACTGTGGCTGGCAGCCAGTGGGGGGTAGCGTCGGAAGGCGTGGAGCGGCCGCCTTGCGTCCGTCAGCGCCTGAAAATGAATAGGACAAAGGAACCGCTCCCCTGCAGCGGTCATCCTGAAAATACATCTGCCCAGCTATCCGGCTGGGTGCCAACCCTTCGCATAGAGAATAGCACTCCGCCAAAAAAGACGCAAGATCACTATAAATACCAGAAAAAGGACGCTTTCTGCTTGTTTTGTTCTCGTCCAACTATGGCCCAACGGAGCCTGCGGTGCTTCCCCGAAGGCCTGGAAAGCGACCCAAAAGCACCGTCCAATACAATAGACTTAGGTTCCCGTTTCCGCTACTCTATACTCTATAATGTAGGCTTTGACGCCCGCGGCTCTGTGAGCCTCCTTCGGCGGCAAAATTGTCCTACAGAAAATCCGGTTAAACCGCCGCTGCACCGAAGTTTCTCATCCTGCTGCAGGCGGCAGCCTGGAAAACGCATGAAATAAGACAAACAGAAGAATGGAGGCGCAATCAAATAATGAAGAAACAATGGATTGCGGCTCTTCTTGCGGCTGTGATGCTGCTGGTGTTGGTCGCCAGCGGTGCCGCAGTTCCAGGAAGAGACCGCAGATCAGAGTCAGCTGATCCCAGCGGGGCAGCTGCTGACTCTGACAACCCGTCAGGCACGAGCGAATCTATATCCTCTGAGCAGGATCCAGTAGATTCAGATGGAGCTGACGTGGCAAGTGCAGGTGAACTCAGGCTCGATATGCAGAAGAACTGCTTTGCCTTCAATATGGTCTGCCCGAAAGAGATCGAGAATCCTCTTTCCCCGCCAGTCTTCGAGAGTGGCGCGGTTGTCAGCACAGATACTAATGCAGTTTACGACGGAACAGTAGAGTACGCATGGTACGCCGCTGATGCCGACGGGGTTCCATCTGGTGCAGTTCTGGGGAACGAAAAGAGCTTCAATGTTGCAGACGATCCAAATTATGCACCTGGTGGTAATGGGAGAACTGGCCGCCCGGGCTCCAACTATTATCTTCTTAAGGTCTCCGTGGACGGTGGCGAGATTGGATCGCAGCTCTTCTTGGCATATCTGCTGGACTTTTCCAGCTACTCCATCCCTGTGACAGCAACACAGAATGGAGCACAGCCGGATAAACTGGATATTACCGATGGGTCCATCACACTTGTTGCAAACGCCTGCGATCAGACCTGGGGACAGAACAGACGTGACATGTACACAACGGTGATCTGCGAGCAGATGGAAAGCAACACCGCTGGAAGTCTGATACCGATTACGGGAACTCAGGTTAACAGCGCAGCGACCGCGGATTACTATCCCAAGACAGGTCTGACCGCGACAAGGGAAAGTGGCTGGAGCAACATCCGTTTCTACGAGATTCCTGGCCAGGCAAGGGTAGAACCTACTTTGATCATTACCGGTGCAGAATCGGCTAATGGTTATGTAGATGTCGTGATTGGATTTAATATCACTGTGAATGTGACTACTGCTTCCATAATGGGAAATGCAGTGAAGGATCTTAAGGTCCCCGTACGCACGTTCAGCAAAGTTACAACCATCTACACAGGCGGGCCTGTCGCAACTCCAGTGCCGAGCGATGACCCCGGCAGCTCCGGCGAAGAGCCCTTCCCGTCCGACTGGACAACGAGCTTCTTCCAGAACAGCCCATTGACGCAGTCTCAATCGCGCACCCTGTACGACGAGCTGATTGGACCGTATCAGGACCGCAGCAAGAAAGACGATCCTTTTGCGTTGGTTCCAGCAGTAATGTCTGGCTCTGAGTTATCCGTAGATTCTCAGAACGAACTTCTTGGGCTTGTCAATTTCATTCGGCGTTCCGGCGGTGTGAATCCTCTTGAGATAGACCCGACCTTCACAAAGTATTCACAGGCCGGAGCAGACTATATGAGTGAGCATAATGTATTTGATCACTATGCCGCAGACAGCAGCGGAAATATCTATGCCAAGACCGGCCTGAGGAACAGCAATCTGTCCATGATGGGCAACAGTACTGGCACAGCTGTGTCAATGACAGAACTGCAGATGGGGCAGTTTTACGACGATGACGACCGCAACATTTCAACGCTTGGACATCGCCGCTGGCTTATGGACAGCAGAATGCGCTACACCGGCTTTGGATACGCTGGTCCGAATTCCAAGGGTACTACCTACGAGGCGACATACGTAATTGACCCGGCATATGCTGCAGGCCGCGGCTCGTCGCTCGAGGCGTTCCCAGGAATCGGTACTTACCCCATTGAGCTGATGGATTTCTGCGTATGGTCGCTTGGGATAGGCCAGCCCGGCTGGACAATCGATGAAAGCGCAGTTACTGTGACTGTCCGCCGCGAACGAGACGGAAGAGAATGGGAACTGAAGGAACATCCAGGCGGCAGCTACACAGGAACGCGCAGCGACTGGTTCCGCGTAATCAATTCATCCACTCGGGGCTCCGGTCCGGTTATTCAGCTCAGACCGAACAGCATCTACAATGGCCAGGATTACAGAACTGCTGCAGCAAAGGCCAGCCTGAATGGAGAAACTTTCACAATTACAATCGAGGGAGTCAAGGATGCCAGCGGACGGGCGCAGAAGATCGTATACGGCACCCGATTCTACTCTCTGAAAGAAGCAAGCCAGAGTCTCCCACCGGCTGGTCCATCGGCGTCTGCAGAAATTGCGGTTCAGTCATGGAATGCGAACAGCAGTACGCAGCCTCCTGCAATGAATGTCAAGGTTACAGGCGCACCAAACTGCACCTATGCCTGGTATTCCATCAACAGTCTTACGCAGAGCAATGTTTCCGGGTCTTCTTTGGGATCTGGCAGTTCATTTACTCCGAGCACGTCGGCCTTGAAGACGGGTCCAAACTACTTTGCCTGTGTGGTCAAAAATGCGGAGCAGTCTGACGCAGCTCAGACTATTGTTCGGTTTACAATCAACGTTGAAGATCTGCCTGCAGCACTTGAATCGACTGTCGGCGTGGCGAGTATTACCGAGGGTACCGCACCAGAAGGAATCGCGGAAGCGTATGACGTCAGTGTTAATTCGGACGCCTTCATCGATCTCGGAGAAACGCCAGCTCTCGCGGTGACAGGAGCTAGCAGCTGGGCTGCCACAGCTGTTGGTATAAACAGTACGAATGAGCCCGTCCAGCTGACTTCTAGTGGAATTACCGCGCAGATTCCTGCACAGGCCGGCCTATATAACATCGTCGCCTCGACCAGCGACGGCAGAAATATCCTGTTTGTTGTGCCGGTTACCGGAACCGTCAATGCCGCACTCGGGGATGGTTCGCTCAAACCAGATGACATGGGCACGGATGCAGACAGTGAGCAGAGTGTCGATGATGGACCAGGGTCCTGGTTCGATCCTTCTGCTCCCGCGCAGCCGTATGTCCCGACGTATACCCTGCCAGCAGGACAATCGGAAATCGCGCTCAGTGCCAACTGGGATCTCGGAAATGTTGCCGGGCCGGCAACAAACTGTGTGGAATACGTGTGGGAGCTGAGCACAGGATCTTCATCCAGAATCAGAGAAGGTTCGCCGTCGCTCGTATTCCCGTCCGCGGCAGAAGGTTCCGTGGAAACGCCAGCTGCGAATACCTGGCTAACCCGGGGCGCAGGCGCCGGAGATGCAGCGTTGTCCGGGCTCGAAGCAGGCACGGAGGTCACGGTCAAGATTACACCATACGTTCCGGGCACCTACGGCACCAGCAACTCGATCAAGCTTTCTGACACTAGCACAACAATAATCAAAGCTGATTCCGCTTCGCAGCCAAGCAGTACGCCTACGTCGTCAGCCAGTGCGTCAGCATCCGCTACGACTTCGGCATCAGCGTCCGCAACAGCCTCCGCGTCGGCTTCAGCGTCTGCAACGACCTCCGCAGCGGCCTCGGCGTCCGCAGCGGCCTCAGCGTCCGCAACGGCCTCGGCTTCAGCCTCATCGTCCGCAACGACCTCGGCTTCGGCCTCAGCGTCCGCAACAACCTCCGCGTCGGCTTCAGCGTCTGCGTCCACTCGTCCGACGTCGAGTTCGTCCGTAGCACCGGCGCCGTCGCGCATACCTACGTACGTCCCAACATACGTACCTACGTACGTACCGCCGACATACAATCCAAATCCGTCTTGGACAACACTTCCTACGGCTTCAGCATCTGCTGAAGCTTCAGTAAGTCCGAGTGTTTCCGCAAGCAGTGAACCGAGCGCCGCTCCAAGCGCTTCAGCGTCCGCGACAGCACCTGCTCCATCGGTAGCGCCGAAACCAGACGCTTCGTTTAAAGTAGTGGTGGCTCCCAATCCAGACGGCAGTGGCGAACTCCTGACGGATGTGCCGCTCAGCACAAGCAGAGAAAAGATAACTCCTTCTGTGCTGATCGCGGCGCTCGAAGTGCCTGAGGGCTGCACCGTGACCATTGAAACTGCGGAAGGTGTACCGCTCGCAGAAGACCAGGCAGTCGGAACTGGCTGCGTCGTCATCGTCCGCGGAGCGGATGCAGAGAAGCAGTACCCTGTAGTTATCAAGGGTGATGTCCTTGGCACGGGATCCCTCACGCCGGCGCAGCTTGTCCGAATGGCAGCCTCTCTGACGGGCACAAGACCGCTTGAGGGCATGTATTTCCTCGCCGGCAAGCTGACTCCAACAGCGGGACCGATCAACATCGCAGATCTGGTCGCTGAAGCGAAAATGCTCACTGATCCGAACAAGCGATAACACCAGATAATTCCTTAGCTCTCAAGAAGCTCTTCTGCATCTCACCCAAGGTGCGGAAGAGCTTCTTTCATGTTTGTCCAACAAGCAGCAGTACATCCGCTCCGCGTATAGCACGAAAAATATCCCGTGCTCCGTACCAGCTTCAAAAATTCCTGACGGGACAGAACACCGGCATCAGGCGCTGCATCCATGCGCTTGATACCGGTGTTCACGTTCAGATATTCAGTTTCAGACTATGCAAGCCTGCCTTCTGCTCGTATCGGGCCTACAGAAGACCGGAAAGGCCGGCAATCAGGCAGCCTTTCAGCACCACATATTCCGGAGTCTCGATGCGGCCCTTAATGCCCTGGCTCTCAAGGTACGAGAATAGATGATGGTGGATGCCGTCCTTCAGACCGTAGAATTTCTCGTATGTAGATCCTTCCATCGTCATCAGCATATCGTCAGAGCTGCGCACGCTCTTCATCACACAGGCTGCCATCTGCAGCGCCACCAGGCGGGCTGCCCGGTCTGCGATCTCAAGGAGAATCTCACGCGCGGCCCGCTCGTCCTCTTCGTTGAGCAGAAACTCCTCGATCGCTCCCTCGTCGTAGTTCAGGAACTCACTGGCTGCCCTGGACTTCAGATGGTGCAGATGTTCTATCGCTTTGGTCGTGAAGACACCTTCCGCGCCTGCGACCCGCAGCGTAAAGCCGCACAGCGGACCAAGATATGCACCGCTGGTCATCTTCTCGGCGATGCCGATGCCGGGGTTCTTGGTTGTGGCATCGAAGGCAATATCTATGTCAGTCCGCGGCATCTTGTCATAGCTGCCGGCTTCCGTGTTGATCACCATTTCTCCTTCGGCAGGCAGATTCGGGATCTTCTTTATATTCGCATAAGATTCGGAATAGCAGCTGTTGCTGCCCGTGCCGAGGACCGTTCCGGTATAGCCGCCGTAGCCCGGGAAATCCGAGCGGCCGGAAAGCGAGCCGGCAACCGTATCATTGATGACAATAGCCCGGACGTTATCCTCACCCATGTGGCGGAGCGCGGCTACAACTTCCGCGCCGAGCAGCCGTCCTTCCGGATTGCGGACGTTGACTTCCTTTGTCAGCTCGATGATTTCTGCATCGATCTTGTCTGTCACCTTAGTCCGGTATGCAAAGGAAATGCAGATATTACGGCTGTCCGCGAGATAAGGCCGGACGAAGTCCGCCACCAGTGTGAAATATTCGTCGGCGTCGAGCTCTTTCTCCACGCCCGGCATGATGTACTTGGCAATATCGCTGTGGCAAAATTTGCCTTCGTCATCAAAATAGGCAGTGCAGATCCGCAGGTTTGTCCCACCAGCGTCCACACAGAGGATCGGCTCATTGCGCGGCAGATCGCGCCGCGGGCTCAGAAAGGTCGGGATCATCAGCAGGCAGCTGTCCTCGCCTGCGAGTCCGCGGTCCATTTCTTCCAGATACCGCCCGATTTGCTCGTCTATGCGGATCCGGTCCGCCTCAAGCCGGTGCCGTTCAATAAATTCCCTTGCTTTCGACATTGCTCCCACAGCTCCTTCAAACAGATCTTCAGCAGTTTGACGGCACTTAGGCTCCACGCTTAGAATGGAACCGCATGCCGCCGTCCCGTACCTATATTATTGATGATTTTGGACGGTGAGGCAACGCAAAAAGCCATGTACATCGCAGGAGAAGAAAATGTTTGAAGAACTCCTAGACTTCGACTGCAGCTGCGGCCGCCACCATCATCTCACGACCAGAATCTTTCATATTGAGGCCGGCGCTGCGGAAAGACTGCCGGAAGTGCTTGCGGAGCTTGGAATCAGCAGACCGCTGCTCGTCTACGACAATAATACGTATAACGCAGCCCGGGATGCGGTCAGTGCAGCGCTGCCCGAGGCGGATGAGCTTATTCTGGAAGGAGATCCGGTGCATCCGGATGAGGTCCAGATTGCCGCGTTGCAGGAAGCTTCGGCTGGCCATGACGGCCTTGTCGCAGTCGGAAGCGGTGTCATCTGTGATCTCACTCGCTACGCGGCTTTCGAGACAGATCTGCCGTTTGTCGTCTTTCCCACGGCGGCCAGCGTGGATGGATTTGTCTCCAATTCCAGCGCTCTGAGCATTCGCGGCGGCAAGGTGACCGTACCGGCCAAAGCGCCGGACGCTGTCGTCTGCGATCTCGACATCATCTGCGCGGCACCGCCGCATCTGGCGGCCAGCGGTGTCGGGGACATGCTGAGCAAATATATTGCTGTCGCAGACTGGAAAATCGGGGAGCTCACGGCCGGCGAATACTACTGCGAAAAAATCGCGGATCTTGAGCGCGAGGCGGTCGACCTTATCGTCTCAAAGGCGGACGGCATTGCCAGCCGGGATCCGGAGGCCATGACCGCACTCGTGCGCGGACTTCTGCTGTCGGGACTGGCGATGCAGCTTGCCGGTATCACGCGGCCGGCCTCGAGCTTCGAGCACCACTTCTCCCACTACCTTGAGACCGTGCCGGTGGGCGGCGAAATTGACACGGAGGCGCTTCACGGCACCAAGGTCGGGGTGGCAACGGTGTATGCAGCCAAATACTACCCTGTCTTTGCCCAGGCACTTGGCCGTATCTTTCGGGAACACCTGCCAAACCGATTTGATCTTGAAAAAGTCAAAGAGCTGTATGTGCGGTTCCCGCGCAGCACAGTAGATTGGGTGGAAAAGGAGAACGTGCCGACGGCGTCGGAACAGCTCGACCCTGTTCTTCTAGAAAAGAACTTCGAGGCGGTTCTTAAAGAGGCAGACAGTATTCCCTCCCCAGAAAAACTCGCAGATGTGCTCAAGACGGTCGGCGGGCCGTACGACTATGCCGGTCTGCACATGCGACCTGAAGAGTTCAGGGAGGCCATGGAGATCTGCTGCTATATCCGCAACCGTTACACACTGCTGCGGCTGATGTGCGATTACGATCTCTTTGATTTCAGCACTATCGGTGATTAGCTCTGCGGAGACAGGCAAAGACAATCAGAAAGGAAAGAAGACCAATGGAACGACGGACAGGCACCATCTCCCGCGGCATCCGCGCCCCTATCATCCGGGAAGGGGATGACCTTGCGAAGATCGTCACCGACAGCATTTATGACGCCTCGCGCGAGGAGCATTTTGCGCTCCGTCCGCGGGACATCGTCGGCGTTACGGAGGCTGTGGTGGCCCGCGCCCAGGGCAACTACGCCACAGTAGATCAGATCGCGGAGGACGTCCGCCGCAAATTCGGTGACCACGCGCATCTTGGAGTCCTGTTCCCGATTCTCTCCCGGAACCGTTTTGCCGTATTGCTGCGCGGCATTGCCCGCGGCGCTGAGAAGATTTACCTGCAGCTTTCCTATCCCACAGACGAAGTCGGCAATGCGCTCATTTCAATGGAACAGCTCGACCAGTCCGGCCTTGATCCCTGGCGCGATGTGCTCTCGTTCAATGCCTGGATGGAGAGATTCGGCAAGATCAAACATCCGTTCACTGGCGTAGACTACGTTTCCTATTACGCGGACATCATCCGGGGCGAAGGCACGGAAGCGGAACTGTTCTTTGCTAACGATCCCTGCTACATCCTCGAAAAGACAGACGAAGTGCTCTCCTGCGACATCCATTCCCGCGAGCGCACAAAAATCAAGCTGCGCCAGGCTGGCGGACGCGTTGTTCACGGTCTTGACGATATCCTGCGCGAAAGTGTGGACGGCAGCGGCTGGAATGAGAAGTATGGGCTGCTCGGTTCGAACAAGGCAACCGACGAAAAAGTAAAGCTGTTCCCGCGGGACTGCGCCCATTTTGTCTACGACGTGCAGGCGCGGATCAAGGTTGCGATGGATACTGACGTCGAGGTGCTGGTCTACGGCGACGGTGCTTTCCGGGATCCGGTCGGCAAGATCTGGGAGCTCGCGGATCCGGTCGTCTCCCCTGCCTACACCAAAGGTCTTATGGGAACACCTAATGAGCTCAAGCTCAAATACCTTGCGGATGACAAATTCGCGGATCTCAGCGGCAGCGACCTCAAGTTCGCGATCACCGAGTATCTGAAGACCAAGGACGGCGGCCTGGTCGGGCAGATGGAGTCTCAGGGCACGACGCCGCGTCAGATAGCCGATCTCATCGGATCCCTGTGCGACCTTACAAGCGGGAGCGGCGACAAAGGTACGCCCATCGTTCTCATCCAGGGCTACTTCGATACTTACGCAGACTGAATTCTCAGCAGAACACGGCAGCGTCCATATGCGGCGCTGCTTTTTCATGCATCGCGGCCGCCTGCTCCCTGCCTTCTCGGTGTAAGATCCCGCCTGAAATATGATCGCGCGCTGCCTCCCGATGGTATCATAAAGACAGACGCAGTTCGATCTGCCGCGTCTTATCCCTTAGAACTGCAGGAGGAGTGAATACACAGATGGCCAAATCTCAATATGCTCAAGTGCCACGATTGCAACCAGAGATCAGCCGCTGGATGCTTGATCACGCCGATATAAGCGCCATTCCTGAGAAAAATCGGGCCCGCGATCTGGCATATCTTCGGGGCGAGCGCCAGCTTACTGTTCCGCAGCTGGAAAGCTTAAGCAGACGTCTTCATCTGCCCATGAGCTACTTTCTAGCCTCGGCACCTCCAGACGAGGACTTTCCAATTCTGCAGTACCGGACGCTAGGCAGCACGCATACCAGTATGCCGAGCCGAGAGCTGATTGACACAATAACGCATATGGATGACATTCAGAGCTGGATTCAGGATCAGCGCCTTGATGCCCGAACAGATCCACTGGATTTCGTGGGTTCTTTTTATCAGAACATGCCTGTTGAAGATGCGGCTGATCAGGTTTGCTCTTTGCTAGGCGTTCAACGGAACTGGTTTACAGGCTATAGACATCCCAGATCTGCCTTTGATGCTCTGCGGGATCTGATGAGCGACCTAGGGGTCACGACAATCCTTGGAAAGCGTGTCGGGCACAGCAGTAACAGGCCTCTGTTGGTGCACGAGTTTCGGGCGTTTGCCATGTGTGACAGCTATGCACCTCTGATTTTTATAAACGCGAACGACACCGAAGGTGGTCAGCTGTTCTCGCTCCTGCATGAATTCGTCCACATATGCCTCGGGATGAGCAATTTGACGGAAAGCAACGAAATGACCACACACTACAGCCTCGTCAGTCCTGAAGAGCAATTCTGCAATGCAGTTGCAGGCGAAGTATTGGTTCCCCGTCAGAGTTTCGTCCAGCAATGGGCTGAGACGGACCACACTGAAGACCTATTCCTTGTCTGTCAGCAGCTATCGCAGGATCCTTACTCCTGCAGTGTGGTCGTCATAGCGCGCCGGGCATTAGATTTGAATCTGATTTCGCCAAAGGATTATTGTACCGTAGAAGAGCAGGCAAGGAAGCGGGCGCAAGCGGAAATCCAGAGAAAAAAAAGCGCGCTGAGTCAGAAGAAACCGCCGATAAATCAAAATGCGATAACCAAGCGAAACCTTTCAGAACGCTTTATACAGATGGTTGCAGCTGGAGTGGCAAGCGGGACAACAACTTTCACGGAGGCCTTTCGTTTGACGGGAACTACCAACAAGTCTTTCTTTAATCTGGTGGAGATGGCCGCAGGAATTACCCTGTGATTGCCGAAGATGCCCGATTCCTCATAGACACGAATGTCTTCCTTGAAGCTGCTCGGACCTATTATCATCCCTCCCGCTCTGAAACGTTCTGGCTTTGTCTGCAGGATTGGATTGTATCGGGCGTGTCATAGTGCTGCACGCAGTCGCCCGAGAGATCCTCTGGCCGGACATTCCTGAGAACCCCGAGGGGGAGGATTTTGCGTCCAGATGGTTAAGACAGTTCGAAACATTTTTTTATAATGAACGCACAGACCAGGCAATTACCGACAATCTCCGCCAGGTGTACGATCATCTGAGGCGCGGCGACATCTATAAACGAGGAGTGGAGAGAAAGTGGGACCAGAGATACTACGCTGATCCTTGGCTCGTGGCAGCTGGAATTACGTATCCTCGATGCGCCGTAGTGACAAACGAAAAGATGCCCGATCCACTCACGAAGGGAGGTCACTATCATGAGCCCAAGATACCTTTTGTGTGCAGAGAACTGGGAGCTGAATGCGTCGGAGTCTATGGGATGATGGATGAGCTTGGCATCGTCGCGGACTCGCGTTTGAGAACTGGACACAACAGCGCGGACAGCACCACGGCATCCCAAACACACCAATAGAATTGAGCCAGCGAATCTGGCAGAAATCGCAACGTTGCCTGCTGGTTCTGCGTGATGTCAACATAAAACTTTGCTTGAAGATCAACATTTTTTGCAGTTGAGAAAACTGCGGCGGTCGTCGTTGTCTGACCCATATCCCTGTGAGCCGGCCTGCTTGATTTGGCGCTGCGCGCAGCAAATTATGCCATTTCAGCCTCCTGGATGCGACCTGCCGCAAAACAAACTCCCTCTTCTCTCTGTTCAGTAAGGCGCCGCTGTAGTACAATAGCTTCAGAAACTGCTCACAGCAGTTCACTTTTGCCCCGGCAGTCCGCCGGAATTTTTCGTTGGGATAATGAGATAAGAGGCTGGGAGGCCTTGTCGGCGGGAACATGTTACGTTCCACTGAATATCCGTCTGCCCGGCAATAGGTGGAACAGATGTTTTCCTTGCGATATAATCCGTCTGGATGCCTTCATGCATTCCAGTTTGGCGGCGCGGCGCCTCTTGCCGCGCTGACAGCTGCACCGGCGGCTCCGGCTCCGCGGGCACCGCCCGCAGCCGAGTTTCTTCTATATATATAGGGAGGTGGTTCTGATAAACAGAAAACAGATGCTGGCAGTACTCATGGTCCTGACGCTGCTTACAGCTGCGGTAATGCCGGCAGCAGCGCTTGCGCAGTCATCTGCAGAGGCCAAAACGTTCACTGCGGACATTCTGCAGCCGGAAGGACTCAAGGGCCAGACCGAGATAAATGTGCTGAGCGGCACCATGGTGCAGCTCGTGGCCTCCTACGACGGCCGGGTGACACCGCCCACCGGCACGCAGTTCTGCTGGCAGTATTCAACAGCAGGGACCGAGGGTTCGTACAAGTTCCTTACCTCATCGGCAACGGACATCAGTCACATCAGCTACAATTCGGTTCAGATTACTGCCTCAGCTGGTGCAACCTGGTACCGCGCCGTGCTGGAGACACCGGAGCACGAGCCGGCCGAAACGTACACGCCATCCGTGAGCACCGCGGTTGCCGTGACCGGGAGCGACTTCCTGTTCACGTCGCCTATCGAAACGCCGGAAGTGCTGCGGGCCCTGCCCGGTGCTTCTCTCACACTTGGCCCTGTCAAAGCAGAGGCCGTCCGCGGCACTCCGGTCACCTATCAGTGGCAGGAAGCTGCAGAGGGCAGCTGGGTAGACATCGCCGGCACTGCCGGGGCCTCCCTCGAAACCGGTCCGCTCACAGCGGGGACACACCGCTACCGCTGCCAGGCCCTGGCTGTGCTCGGAACGGATGCCGCGTCGCCATCTGTCATCACCTCCCCGATCTACACAGTTGAGGTGGAGCCCCTTGCCATTGCGGGCTACAGTCTGCGGGTGGACGGCGAGACGGCAGATCTGCCGCAGGACGGCACCGCAGCTCTCGATACCGGCTCAACCGCTTCGCTTACGGTTGAGCTCACAGATCCTTCGGAGCCGGTCCGCTGCCAGTGGCAGTGGGCGGCCGCGGAAGGCAGCTGGAGGGATCTCCGTGCTGAGGACGGCGTCTGGGGAATTGAATCCCGCACGCTCAGCGTGCCCATGAGCGATGAAACGGGCGGCCGCCGCTATCGCTGCTGCATAACAGCAGCCGGCGCGGTACTCGGAAACGGTCCGGATGATCCAGTAGTAACACTCAACCTCACGGATCCCGGTCAGGCGTATGCCCGGATTACGCCCTCACCGTTCATTTCCTGCAGCCTCGCAGCCGGCACCGAGATTGCAGCGCCGGAAGGCATGCCGGTTGTCTTCACAGCAGTGAACCGCTCAACGCCGGAGATTCCGGCGGCGTACCTCGCCTGGCAGTGGGAAGGCGCATCTGCCCCCGGCGGACCTTTCGCGCCTCTCACAGACGGTGCGAACAGCACGTACATTGCCCGGCCCAATCCGGATATGCCGCTCTTCCTGCGCTGCCGGGCAGTAAACACGGCCTCGGGCGGCACGCTTGAGGCGGTGTCGAACACCCTGCGCCTGACAGCGGCCCAAGCAGACGGCACAGTTTACTTCACGGAACCGCTCACGCCGCCGGCTCCTGTGGAGGTGCGGCCGGGTGAATCATGGACGTTTACAGGCCATGCCCAGACAGATGACGGCAGTCCTGTCGCCTACACCTGGCAGTACGCCGCGGTTGCTTCCGTAGACACTCCAGTTGAGGAGGTTCCGGACACAGTCTGGACAGATATCGCCGGTGCCGAGAACGCCGTCTACACAGCAGAGGATCTGCGCGCCGGCTTCTACTTCTACCGGTGCCTGGCAGCAAACCTGGAAGATCCAGGCAGGCAGGCCAGCTCGGCTGCCTGGAAGGTCTGCGTTCTCCCCTATTCGGCGAAACCGGTCGTGGAACCGTCCGCAACCGTCGTAGGCCCTTCGGGTGAAGAAGAACCCCGCAATATTGCGATAGGGGTCGCCGCCGGCGGCCGGGTGGTACTGCAGGTGGAGGCGTCGGTTCCCTCTGGGGACCGTATGGACTACACCTGGTACCGGGAACCGCTCGGACCAGGTCAGCTGCCACAGCTTTTTCCGGATGAACACGAACCTGTTCTGGTGCTCGAAGACGTGCCGGCAATGTATGATGCCTGCCGTTTCTACTGCATTGTCAGCAACCGGGCGCACCGGGACGAGCAGACCCACTCGGCCGCCTGGTACCTGAGCGTCTGGCAGCAGTCCAAAGTACCCGAGATTATTTCTCAGCCGCGGGACGTCTCAGCATCCTGGAGCCCGGGGAGTCCGGCTGAGGAACTTTCTGTATCCGTCACGGCCAGACGCTCCACTGGCGTCGTGCTCGAAAAAGAGCAGACGGACGGCTCCTGGGCGCTGAGTGAAGCTTTTGAGTTAAAATCTGCAGCAGCAGATGGAACCGAAGAAAGCGAAGCTCCGTCTCAGACTTACACCGGCACATTCGAGCTGAGTGCGCAGGCCTACGATCTGAACGGTACCTACCGCGTGCGGGCAGACAATGGGACGGCCGTCCGGCCGCTGCTGCCGCCCTGCACCTGGAGCGAACCGTTCACGGTCTCGCTTGAGATCAGCGGACAGCCGCAGATTGAAAAGCAGCCGGTTCCGGCGCAGGCTGCGGTCGGCCAGAAGGCAGAGTTTGCCATCTCGGCTTCCGTGCAGCCGGCCGATGTGGACCTGACGTACTGCTGGCAGGTCAGCGAAGATGCAGGCCATACGTACAGAAACTGCCTGCCCGCGGATGGTACGGCATCCGGTGCCGCGTTCGAGACAGTCACACTGACGGAAGCGGACGCGCGGCGGGATCCGGCTCTTCTCTTCCGGTGCATTGCAGCGAATGCCGCCACCGGACAGATGACGCAGAGCAGTCCGGCCCGGCTGACGGTGCTTGCGGCAGAGCCCTCTCCACCTCCGGTGGACGGAGATCTGCAGATCTCCGTGCGGCCTGGAAGCGGGCTCACCGCTGCAGACGGACTGCTGAGCGGACTTACGGTCACCCGTGCAGGCATCACGGCTTCCGCGCTGCTTGCCGACCTTTCCGCCCCAGACGGTTACCACGTGCGGCTTATGGCCGCGGACGGCACACCGCTCAAAGCGGAAAGCCCGGTCGGGACAGGAACCCTCGCGGAACTTGTCAGCGACCTGGACGACGATGAAATCCCTGTGTCCCTGACGGTGATTGTACAGGGGGATGTGACTGGCAGCGGCCGGCTGAGCATTGTTCAGCTGACTACGCTTGCGAAAGCGCTCAATGGACAAAACCCGCTTGATGGGGCATACTTTAGAGCGGGAGACTTCAACGGCGACGGTACGATCAACGTATCCGACCTCGTGAGCGAAGCCAGACTCCTGAACTGAGCCGAACGGGAGCCGCAGGGTTCCAAAAAAGATTCTCAAGACGTTGGAGGTAAAATCAACATCATGAAACGCAAAACGCTTCTCAGCATCTCTGTTGCGGTTCTGCTGGTTGTGGCTATGTCCGCTACAGTGTTCGCAGCAGCCGACTCTTCCGTATCTGTTTCAGGTCCGGGCAGCATCTCGACAGGTCAGACAATCTCGATCACCGTTACCGGCACCGGTCTTGGAATCGACGGTTCAGTCAGCACGGAAGGTCTGACGGTTGACAGCGTCAGCAATCAGTTCTCTTCTCTTGGCCACGTTGTCCTGCTTCCGATGATGGGCACGAACCAGGTCACCTACACCTGCACAGTTACAGCAGGTGCTGGCGAGACAGCCAGCTTCGCCGTTGTCGATGTGACAGCAGCCGACGAGAATGACGGTGTGTTCAGCATCTCCGGTGATTCCTGGAGCGCTACAGTTCCGGGCGGCGGTTCAGATGAGCCTGAGCCGAGTGCATCGAGCGGCACAACGCCGAGCACAGCTCCGAGCGGCCAGCCGACCGGCGGTGCCACAAACGGTGGTTCCGGCACAGGCAGCGGCAGCAATGGCGGCAGCAGCACAGGTTCCGGCAATACAGACAAGATGCCGAAGACCGGTGATGCCACCATGGATCTGTGGGTTCTCGCAGTAATCGCAGCTGGCTGCGCAGGCGCAGCTGTGGTTGCCGGCAAGAAAGTTTTTGCAAAATAAGTTCAGACTTCTGGATATAAGGAGGGCCCGCGGCGGATTGCGCCGCGGGCCCTTTTCTTGTGGTAAGACAAAGGCCGCGCTATAAAGAGCGCGGCCTTTGTCTTCTGCCTGAACTGTGCTTGGCGCGCAGGCCCGGCACAGTTCTATTCTTCCGTTTCATTCTTGTGGTGCGACCACGTGGCTTTCAGCCACTGCTCCAGGATGAGTCCCTCAGTCATCGCCATACCCGGAACCTTGCTCTGCTCTTCACTTCGGTTAAGCTTTCGCAGTGTGGCGAAGACGCGCTCCACATCGTCCTGATTATCGATCTCAATAATGTAGTCGTCGTCTCTGTCCAATTGCGTCTCCTTGAAAGAGGTCTCCGGGAAGACCTGATGCGGGTCTTATGCGCAGCGCTTGCTGGATTGCCATGTACAGCCCATGCCGCTCTCCCCGTCCGCCGTCTGCCGGGCTTCGGCCAGCAGCGACGTCACCTGTAAGCCTACCACAAGTGTCCGCGGCTTTCACTGTCTCGCCCGCCCCACGGTCTGTCATCACCAGGGAGCACCGGTCGCTCAGCCGCCGTAGGCACGGCGGCGCCACTCTTCGGCCTCCAGGTACGGGCGGATGCCGTCTGAAGCTCCCTCCCCGCCGAGAGACATCGCAGCAGCGACATTGCCGAGCTGCATGGCCTGCGCATACTCGAGGTCTTTCAGAACGCCCAGCAGGAGGCCGGCCGCAAAAGCGTCGCCTGCACCCACACTGCTGCGGATCTGCTCCGGCGCAAGCCGCAGCGACGGCACCTCATAAAGTACGCCAGCCGCATCCATGCCCCACGCTCCCTCCGGTGCGTGCATTGTCACCCAGCGCCGCACGCCCGCGTCCCGCAGGCGACCGAGCGCGCCGGCAATGTGTTCAGTCATGAGCTGCTCGTCCTCATCCCGGAGGCGGATGCCGGTGATTGTTTCCAGTTCAAATTCATTCACTGTGCAGTAATCCGCGTAACGCAGAGCGGGCGGCACGAGCTCCCGTGCCCGTTCCCCAGCTTCGCTTACGACGTCCACAGAGGTCTCGACGCCGGCGCGCTGCGCTTCAGCAAGCACACGCGCCATTCTGGTTCCGTACTGCGGGTCGGCCGCGTCGAGTCCCGGCATGAGCAGTACATAGCCGAGATGCATAAGACGGGGACTGTCCTGCGTAAAGGTGAAATCCTCCGGTCCGACGAGCGCATTGGCGCCTGTGTACGTAAAGAAGGTCCGCTCACCCGTGGCATCCACGGTCATGACATCCGTAAAGGCAGTGGGCTCACCACCCGTGCGAATACCGCTCTGATCAATGTTCGAGAACTGTCCAAGCTCGGTCCGCACGTAGTCGCCCTCAGGGTCACTTCCCACGCAGCCGGCAATGTGTACGGTGAGATCCGGATCCAGGCGCGCCAGATCCAGACTCACGTTCGGGGCCAGTCCGCCGAGCGCACTCCGGATGCTCAGAATAGGCGCCAGGCACCGCGGCTCCGGCAGCCAGGGCACCCGCTTGATCAGGTCGACAATAATATTGCCGGCCACCAGTATGCTGTTTTCCATCTCTTCTCCTCCGATCCGGCCTAGAGGCCGGCTTTCTGTCCTCACCATACGCACAACGCCCCAGAAAAGCCAAGCCGCCTGGGGCTCCTCCTATGGTACAATGACTCTGAGCGAGGTGGAACTTTCATGGCAGGCACAATACCGGAGAAAGAAACTCTCCGCACCATTTTCAGACAGGACAACGAGGGCTACCTTGACGGCAGCGTCTACGATGATGTCACAGCACTCTCTAACGCGGAAGGCGGAGATATTTATGTGGGCGTCGCCCCGGACGGGAGCCGCCCCGGGCTCGCCCGCAGCATTCTGAGCCCGGGCGCGCTGGCAGCGGAAATTGCGCGCCATACGATGCCGCCTGTATCGCTCGGTGCCGAGCTCATGGGCGGCGGCGAACCGGTACTCAAGCTCAGCATTCCCCCGTCACCGGACGCCCTCACGGCCACCCTGGACGGCCGCGTTCTGCGGCGGCGTCTCAGCCTGAGCGGTGAGCCCGAAAACGTGCCGGTGTATCCCTGCGATCTTCCTCCCCGGTTTGCTGGGCTGCACACCGCTGATTACACAGCCATGCCCCTGCTGTCCGCGACACTGCGGGATTTTGATCCCCTACACATTGAGCGTCTGCGCTGGACAATGGAAACCAACACACAGGACCGGTCCATCCAGGACCTGCCGGATGCTCAGCTTTTCGAGACGCTCGGCATGGTTAAGCAGCTCGGAGGCACGTTCTACCCGACCGTCACCGGTCTGCTGCTCGCGGGACGCTTTGAGGCCCTGCGCGAACATCTGCCGAACGCCGTCATGCGCTACGTGGTCTCCAAGGGGACGGACATTCAGTTAGACGAAGAAGACATCCTGCCAATACCGGCCGCCATTGAAAAACTCCGCTTTGCGGCGCACGTCTGGAACCCTGTTCATGAGATGCGCCTTGGCCTGTACCGCAAGAACGTACCTGAGTTTGATGAGGATGCCGTGCTCGAGGCGGTCGTGAATGCCTTCATGCACAGAAACTACATGCTCCCTGGCAGTGTGGAGATCCGCATCGACGACGAGGGCATGACAATCTCCAGTCCAGGGAGCCTGCCGGAGGGAATCGACGGCTCCAACATATTTGTGTCCCCACCGCGCAGTCTCAATCCGCAGCTCTCGCGCTCCCTGCGGCGGATCGGGCTGAAAGGCAGTGCCAAACGGGGCGTCGACCGCATCTATGAGGGTTCCCTGCAGTACGGCTCCCAGCTGCCGCGCTACTACGCGCCCAACAGCTTCACGACGGCTCTGTTTTTGCCCCGGATCCGACCGGACCGGGACGTCATCAGCCTGGTCACCAGCTACCGCAGCGAATTCGGCTATTCGCTTTCCATACCGGCTCTGCTCATCATCAACGCGCTGCGGGAAATGCCGCGCGCCCGCGTCCATGATGTGGCGGAATACACACATCTTGACCAGGCTGTGGTGCGCTCGGCCCTTGGACAGCTCATCCAGCAGGATATGGTCAACGTGCACGAAGGACCTACCGGACGTACCTACCGCCTGGCGGCGGTACTTCCCGGCCAGCCACAGGAACCCGAAGGCCGGCCCCGGACTCAGGATTCCCCAACAGATGTCATTCTGGACATTGCCCGCGACCACGGCTTTGTAACCAACGCCGAAGTGGCTTCCGCCTTGGGCGTTTCCAGCAGCCGGGCATACCGCCTGCTGAAGAGCCTGGCAGAAGAGCATCTTCTTGAGCCGGTCAATAAAGGCCGCTACTCCCGTTACCGGCTGCCCGGTCAGCAGGCCTGATCTCCGGCAGGATTGGCGTGCACTGCGGCATGTTTCACGTACGGGAACGCTGTTTCCAGTCCCTCATGCACGCGTTCTCCGCCACTTCGTGGGCGGCGGCAAAGGACGCAGCAGCCTCTGCCCCAATCTCTATCTCCACATTGATGCAGTTTCCGAACCGGTGCCTGCGGAGTATGCCGACACCCACAATATCCGGCGTTTCGGCCGCATATGCCTGCGCCTTCGTCTCAGTCTCAGTCTCAGTGCCAAAGGCGTATCCAGCAAACCACCCAGCGCGTCCCGCGCAGTCTCCCAGGCCTTCTTCAGAAAAAACCACCCTCCGGGACGCTTTTCTTCTGCTGTCCCGCGGATGGATAATCTGTGACCGCTGCCGCTTTCGCGACCCGGCCACATGGCCACTGCCTGCTCAGATAGGGGGTCCGGATTGGGCGTTTTGTCAGACTGTGCTTCACGGTGACGGCCGTTGCAATATTATATTTTACATGTTCCATGCGGTCTCACTTTCCCCACGACTTTTCCAGCTGCTACCGGTGTCGCCGGCTTCGAGTTCCACCTCCGTTTTGCTCCGGAATCCCAGTCCATACTCAGCGCTGCTGCGCGTGCCAGATGTGGATACCGACGTGTCCGTAGCCAAACACGCATGCAGCGAGGACAAGCCAGAAACTGCGGGCATAAATGCCAAGCAGTACTGCTGCCGCGACCGGAAGCGTGGCAAGCGGCAGTGGAAGGCCGAGGAATGACTCATAGAAGGTGCTTTCGGCAGGGCTGCCGAAATACCGCACCCAGGCGGCCAGGTAGAGGGCCATGCAAATCCCGGCTGCCGCCATCAGCCACACCCGCGCTGTCAACGCCTGAGGCCATTGGAGACGACCGTCCGACAGAACCAGCAGACAGACAAGTACCTGCCCGACGCGCTCCGGGATAAGCAGGCTGACTGGTTCCGGCATCGTCTGCTGCCACGCGGTGTCCTGGCAAGCGAACAGAATGTTCGGCACAAATAGGCACAGCAGAAAGACGAGGCCAACCGCAGAAAAACCGACCTTCAGTTGAAACCAGCTGGACATTTTTCCCTCCATTTTTGCAAAAGAAATCCCCGGAGCTGCGTCGGGCCGCTCCGGGGAATCTGCACGGCCCCTGCCGGCAGGCAGGCTGCAGTCTGTTCCACGGGACTGTATATGATGCATGACCCATCAAGTCAGCAGACAGCCATTCTCGCGAGACAGCTGTCCGCTGCGTGCAGTCCGCGGTCCGCTGCAGATTAGCGCTTCCCTCCATCGCCCCACGCTGCGGGGCGCCAGAGCCAAACGTTAGCCTGCCGGTTACGGCTTTGATCTGCTTAAGATGTTTTCTGCAGATGAACTGGTTTACAGCTCTCTTCCAGCTCTGAACGCCGGATGGCCTCTTCGAGCTGCTCATCCGTGTACGTGCTCAGAATACGTTCAAGGTCCGCGAGCACCTGTCTTTTCTGCTCCGGGTTGCCGGTGTCGAACCGGTAATGTACCGGGTTGAGGGCATGCGTGCCGTCATAGACAGCGCCAATACGAAGATTCTGCAGGAAAGTCCGCAGTTCCTCGATCATCTCCCGCTCTGACGCCTGGATGTACTCACCGTTCTCGCGCATATCCCAGGCCCCTGTACCTTCGGTCACTGTCATGCCCGTCGTCACAATCTGGGTCGGATGCACCTGATTGAACAGCGCTGCCGTTTTCTCAGCTGACTTCTCCGCCGTGCCTTTGCCTCCCAGCCCAAGGATGTAGAACACAGTGTAGGTTATCCCTGCTTCGTCCAGCCGTCTGAGCTGCTTCACGGCCTCCTCTGCTTTGTGACCCTTGTCCATGAGGTCAAGCGCCTCATCGCTGCCGCTTTCCGTGCCCACATAGAGATGCGCGCAGCCGTGCTCCGCAAGTTCCCTGAGCTGTTCGTCCGTCTTGCGCGCGATCGCGTCGACCCGACTGAACATGGAGATGCGGTCGTGTTCCGGCATGTATCTGTTCACAATATCCAGATAGATCAGCAATTTGTCGGTCGGCAGAGCGAAATTATTCGATCCGACAAAGAAAACCCGCGCGTCTGGCGGGTAGTACGGCAGCTGTGCTTTGAGTTCGCATTCAAACACTTCGGCCGGTGCCACCACAAACTTATAGTCCTTGGAGCGGTAGCAGAATTTGCACCGGTTCCAGTTGCAGCTCTGCGTGAGCGGCAGCAGCACAGAGGCCGCTTCCCAAGGCGGTCGATAGATAGGTTCTTCGAAAGTCATATCTTTCTCCTTTCAAGAATTTGGACGGCAGACGCGCAGGATTCGTTCGCCCCCGTGTTTTGAAATGTTGTGTCAGCGTGCAGCGGCACCTCTGCCGCTGATTCTGCGTCTACTCACTGCCACGTCCTGAAACTCCCTTCAACCGGTGCCTGTCTCATTCAGTCCCGTGAGCTTTCCGGCAGCTTCATGTTTACCTGCGATCCGGCTCTCCGGGCGGTTACGGCTGCAGAAGGCTTGCGGCCTGCTCTGCTCAATTCCCTGGCACAGAAAAAGGCTGCTGTCAAGGAGACGGTGTTTCCGTCCCCCCGGACAGCAGCCTTAAGAGTCCTTCAGCAAGCGGTCTGCGGCCTATTCGGGCTGCACCGTGCGGTTCAGTATCTGTGCTCCGGCCACAATGTCGCCAATGTCGATGCCAGTGACACTGTTCATATCGCAGGCCAGTGCGTACGCTCCTTCAAGCGTCCGCTCCCCGTTCAGGCCCTGAGCCATCGCGTGCAGCTCCGCTATGTTCATGATGCCAGCGCCGAGAACGTCGCCCCGGATCACAAGGATCACGCGGTCCACTGTTTCCCCGCCGGCGTTGTCGATCAGAATGAGCTGTGTGCCGGTTTCGGCTCTCGCGTCCGCCGCGGCCGGTTGACCGTCCGCTGTACGGATCTCAAGCGTATAGCCCTGCGGCGGGACGTAATTCAGCCGCGCCAGGATTTCCTGCATACTTCTGGCTGTGAGCTTCGCCCACGGTCCGATCAGGTAGCGCACGCCATCCACGGACGTGATCGTCATCGTGCTGCCGGCGCCCGGTGTGATCAGCTGTCCAGACGGCTGAATCAGCAGTTTGAATGTGCTGCTCTGCACCTTGGTGCCCGTCGTCCGGTTGGCTGCGATGCACCGGTACATATAGACCGTGTTCGCATTGCCCGGCGCGCCGCCCGTGCCTTCGCCCGCCACATTGGAAGCCGTGGCGTGGTCGTACATAGCCATCGTCAGCGGCTCCGTGGTAAACGAGTCTGTATACTGCCCGATCCCGTCGGTCGAAAGGCAGTTTCTCCACGTATCACCGCCGTCATCTGTCATCTGCCACGTATAGACCAGGCTGCCCTCAGCGCCGAGTGCCTCGTGCAGCAGGGCCGATACCCAGAAAGTCGCGGTGTTGCCTACCGATTCCGTAATGAGAGCGGGGCTCTCACTTTCAATTTCCGGCGTGCCGGAAATCAGGATCGAAACCGCAATGCCGTCCGCCGTTGACTGCGGCGCTACAAGCAGGTCTGTATCTGCCGGGACCTGCAGGTTGGTCTCCACATCGAGGCCGGCAGCTTCAGCGCTCTCTCGGCTGTTAAACCAGGTCAGGGAGTAGACGCCTGCGAACTGCTGCGCTGTCCATTCATCCGCAACCGGCACAGTCAGTGTACTCGCAAAAGTTACCATTCCGTTTTCCGTGCTGTCCGACACAGACACTGCCGGACGTCCAGCAGCAGCATCCGTTTCCGGGTTGGCGGCCGCTGTGTAAATCTCCCCGTTCGGGGCTTTCCATTCCGGCACGAGGCTGCCGAAATCTGCACTCTCAGCAATGGACGCCTCCGCCCGGAGCACAATACTGCCTCCCTCAATGCCGGCGTTCCAGATCAGCTCCTGGCTTTCCGGCACGATCGTGAGTTCGGGAATGTCCCCTTCGGTCCACACGTTCACACGGTACAGAGGGGAAACAGAGCTCTGATGCGCTGCCACGTTAGTAACTGTGCAGCGGTAGTATCGCCCGCTGAGCGTGGACGGTGTGTCCGTGATCTCCAGGGCGCTCTCCGTGCACGGGTCACTGTTCCATGGTCCGTCCGGAGCGTCCGCCCACTCCCAGTTGTACGTCAGAGTCTCACCGGAAGCCACGTAGGCAGTGCACGGCAGACTGAGCGGTTCACCCGCCTCCACGCCAACGCTGGTGACTGGGCTGTATGCCGGGACCGAGATAGCTGGGATCCGGCTGCGCTCGGTGACGACCACATAGATTGGATCAGACACAAGCGACTGGGCCGGATCCTGTGCATTCCGCACGTCGCACGTATAGACGTACACGCCTTCGGTCAGGGCTGGTGTCGCGAGAGCCGCCGACGTCTGTCCTGCAATGGCGCTGCGTTCACAGTCCGCTGTCAGGGCAGCAGCCTGCCCCGCCGTCATCACGGGTTCGGCCGGCAGCGCCCCCAGGAGGACCTGCTCAAACCACTGATACGTCAGCGGTGCTCCGTTATCTGCCGCGGCGAGAACGTTCGCACTGAACGTTCTGCCGGCATAAATACTTGTAAGACTGGCTGCTTCCGGCCCCGTTATCTGCACAGAACCGTTCGGAGCTGTGCACTCCAGGGTGAGCGCGTTGCTGACAGCCGGTTCTCCGCCCTGATGAGCGCTGTTCGTGATCAAGCAGCGGAACTGCGTGCCGCTGAGCGCCGCCGAGGAACGCACAATGTAGGTTGCATCAGTTGCTCCGGAGAGATCTGTCCACTCCGGCTCTGGGACCTCAGCACTCTGCGATGCCAGTGCCTGCCACTGGAACGAAAGATTCGTTCCCGGAATACTGCTCTGGGCAGCTGCCGTAAAGACGACCTGCGTTCCGTCAGCAGCCGCTGTCAATCCGTTCGCTGCGGCCGGTCTGCTGATGATCTCCGCTACTGGAGCGGCATCAGGCTGCACTCCATCGATATCAAGAAGCACCCAGCTGGTCACTGCCGAGAGGTCTGTATTGCTGCGGTCATGCACTTCGAGCCGGAACAGCCAGCCGTCCATGCCTGCCGTCAGGGGACCTGTCGTCAGCAGCGGGGAGCTGACACCAGAGAAGCCCATGCCGTCCGGGATGCGGAGCGACGTTCCCTCTGCGGCCTGCGACGCGCTCGGGGCATAGCGCCACTCAAGCGTCACGTAGTTCGCCCAGTAGTTGGACTCTGTGGAGTCTGTTGACAGGACAGTTGTTCCTCGCCGAATGCCCCGCGGTGCGTAGCACAGCTCAGCGCGGCTGTTCACAGTCACCGGCACAGTGGCGTTCTGCGGTGTCAGACCAGTGACAGTGAGGCCTGCATCAGAGACGTCGCCGATCGTCAGCTGACCATTCAGGGATCCCAGTGGATGCGTCGGAAGATCCGTTGCCGGATTCAGTGCCGGAGCATCCAGTGAATCCTTAAAGAAACCGTCAGACGGCTGGATATCGTATGCAAAAGCCGACTCCAGGCTGGCAGAAAGACCTGTCGTGCCCTGGTTGCCTGAGGAGGCTCCCGGCCCTGGATTCACACCTGATGGCTGCGATCCCGGATAACTTGCCGAAGCTCCCGGTCCCGGATTTGCGCCTGAGGGACGCGCTGCCGGCTGACTTGCCGAAGCTCCCGGTCCCGGATTTGCGCCTGAGGGACGCGCTGCCGGCTGACTTGCCGAAGCTCCCGGTCCCGGATTCGCGCCTGAAGGCTGTGCTGCCGG
>JAAUYQ010000041.1 GCA_014805015.1 Clostridia bacterium
CGATTATCGATGGAACGAATGGCCTCTACCGAAAAAAGGAGATAGACAGTCTGATCAATCAGTCGCATCTACTGCCTGAAATGACAGAAATCAGTGCTGATGTCCTGCAGGAGGTGGCGGCATAATGTCTGGCAAATGTTATCGCTCGCTAGTATAGAATAACACATAACATTGCACCTTTTTCTCTACGCCCGCCGCAGACGTGTCCATTGAAAGCCGCATGATCACAGCAGGCATGCGGAGGTTATACTTTATGAGTCTACTGCTGACCCTGTACTGGTGTTTCGATGGCGAGTTCACGCATGCCGTCGAGCGTTTAGAAATTCCCCCAGTCATCTGTCATGAAAAACGTGCTTTCGAAAGCATGGCAGATCTGTCTCCGTTTGGAGTTATGCGTCGAATTACGGTCGCGCCGCAAGTGGATCGAGAACAGCACGCCATTTCTGCAGAACGTTGGGCAGTCTGAACTCCTCCAGGTTTTCTCGGGCTCGTGCTGAGAATTCAGCCCGGAGAGTCTCGTCCTGGATCAGCTGGGAGATTCTCTGCTCCATGGCGTTACAGTCGTATGGGGACACCAAATAACCATCTACACTGTCTCGTACGATTTCACTTGGCCCAGTTGGAACATCAAAACTGATAATGGGAAGCGAATGCTCCTTTGCTTCTATCAGACACATACCCAGCCCTTCCAGCCGCGAAGTCATGACATAAATCTGCGATCGACTTAAGTAAGCAGCAACATCGTCTGTGCGCCCGGTCAGAATGAGGCGACCCTCCAGGTGATGTTGGCGGATAAAGTCTTTCAAAAAGGGGCGCTCCTCCCCGTCGCCTACGATGAGCCACTGCCAATCAGGATTATCTGCCAGAACATTCCGAGCCATCTCTGCAAGCAGATCCACTCCTTTGATGTTTATGAGATGGCCAACCGTAATCAGCCACTTTTCTCTTTCAACGTGCTCACGATATATCCGCTCCTCTACTGGATTATAGATCGTGGAGATATGCTCGCTGCGATTGAACTGGGCAGCATAAGCCTCTTTGTCCTTCTTGGTGAGGGTTACAACATGGTCCGAGCGCCGGACCGAATACTTGAGAATGCGTCGTCTATACCAAGAGGCGTTTTCATACACAAGATTGAAATGCTCCCAGGAGACCACTTTAGTATTCGTTCCGCGGGAAGCGGGCAAGACAAGCGAATCGAGCACAATATCAACATCAACAATGATGTCCACTTCCTGCTCTTTCAGGAAGCGATGCAATTTAGGAATGATGGGCAGATAACCAATGCCAGGCTGTATCCACTTCTTACCAAGGACATATCGCGGTATGTTCTTGTTCACTGGAAAGAATGTATCTTTGGCCTGCTCCACTAGGCTTAGAAGAACGATCTCATAATCGCCCTCGGCTGCAAGCCCGTTCGCAATCATCGTTGCTGCCTTCTGTGTCCCACCGTCTCCGGTAATGTCTCCAGAAAAGAAACAAACTTTCTTCATGTTTTCTTCGTTGATTCCTGCAGGTCGTTTCGTTAAGCATGCAACATGTGCGGAGCTGCCGCGCCGTTGGAATGAATGTACAAAGGCTAACATTTTATGTCCAGACCGGTCAAGAATCAGTGATCGAGTTCAGACCCTCAGATTGTCCTTGCAGATATCATGGACGGACTCCTCGACTTAAAACCGTATCGTCAAGGCACACGAGTATACAGAGATCGCTGCGCATCTTGGCAATCTTAGCTCCGATCACACGCTTGGAACAGACGAGCTCCGTGCATCAGGTATTATTTGAGTTTCAGTCCAATTGCGCTTCCACTACATCTACATGATGAGCCGCGGAAAGCAGCTGCCAGCGGGTTTTGAGCTGCAGTTGAAGACCCACCAAGAGCAGATCTGCACGGCGTCTCGTGACGTCTAGACTTCCTTTGGGACGGACATGGCAGCGTCGAAACAGCTGCATGTGGTCAGTGCAAGACCGAAGGAACAACGGACAGAATGTAAAACTTTGCAAAAGAGCGCTCAACGGATTGACACCGAGACAGCACTTAATGTCTTTGCCGTTGCAGCCTGAGCAGACTGCGGAACAACTCGAGGAAAAAACGGAATTCCCGACGTCGCCAGTAGAATACAGCGAATGCTGCGTTACTAACTAGCAAGCAGAGGACAACTCTCACTATAAACCAACCAAGGCCCTCTGCAGGAACGAACGTGCAAGCCCAGGAAGTTAGCAGGAAGGCGATGGCTGTCACGCAGGAGTTGACCGCATAGTCCTTGAAGTACGAAAGAGATGACGCATGAAACGACTGTTTGAACAGTACGGTTGGTTCTACCCAAAAACTAGTTATCAACGTGCTAATTATCGTTCCGATGAGAATTCCAGCCACTCCAAGGCGAGGCGCAAGGAGAATGGAGACTGCCAAATTCAGAAGGGCTTCGGCAATCGGTTTAAAGCGTCCGTGCCAGTAAAGCCCATAAGTGTCCCAAAACATTAACACTGATTTCCGCATGCCCCAAACGTAGAAATTGATCGTGATGACGAGCGTAACATCTTGTGTGAACAGATATGCAGAGCCTACCCAAAGATCAATGAATGGATTGAGCAGCACAGCGAGGCAGACAGAACTGAAGCCGATCATCCAGTCAAAAGAAAACTGAACATTCCAGAATACGGCCAACACGCTTTCTGTATTCTCGGCTACGCAGAAGTCGCCTACACTGGCAGTCACTGCTCGAAGCAGGTAATTGTACAGCGTTTTCACAGCGTTTATCAACATCAGATAATTCGAATAGACACCAACAGTCCCCAGCCCAATAAAATAGGCCATTAAGAGGTTGTCTGTTCCGTTTACAACGACACCACCCACTTTATGTAGCGAGAGAGCCTTGACGTTTCGAATGATTTCCTGTCTCGTTTGACCGTCCAGCGCGGGCCTGTCCTTAGCCAACAGATATGGATAGTGTTGATTCGCGTACCTTGTCAACACAAGATTCTTTGCGACTGTGGTTCCAATTTGGATTCCGAGATAAACGAAATATTCATGCGT
Source organism: Clostridia bacterium (assembly GCA_014805015.1). Taxonomy (GTDB): domain Bacteria; phylum Bacillota; class Clostridia; order Christensenellales; family Christensenellaceae; genus JAAUYQ01. Next base: position 3,038 of record JAAUYQ010000041.1, read on the forward strand.
TACCCACAGGAAGACTGCCTGCGCAGCGTACATGACTATATCAAGCCCATTTCGCCAGCCGGTGACGACATATTGTCTCTGATCCGCGATAATTAGTGTCTGCTTGTAGGCACTAAGATACCCAAGAGCTGAATTCAGGACGAACAGTAGATAAATGAGATTTAGATAAGGAATATGGGGGAGATCGCGTATAAGATATGGGAGAAATGGCGTCAAAGATGCGCCAACCACAGCAACTGCAATTCCGATGATATTGTACAGTCTTCGGTATAGATCCATGATCGCAGTAAGCCGATGATGGTCTCCCTCTGCAAGAGGTTTGTAAAGACTGTAAATGATGGCCGTGCCTACACCCAGCTCAGCCAAAGAGAGCATGGACAGAATGTCCCCGAAGGTTCCAGCTAGGCCGAGATAATCCTTAGTTAGAACTGCAACAAAGGCCTTGCGCGTAAAAAAGGCAACGATACACGCCACAACTTGAAAAAAGAGCGTGGCGCTAACATTTTTGACTGATTTAGCTGTTCTCGACATTGCATGCAATCGCTATATCAAATTGAAATAGATGTTTTCCGTCAAGATCGACTCCCCAGTTTTGTAAATAAAAAGGGACACCGTACCCCAAAGTGCTATACTAGATTATATGGTTTTTTGCCGCCTCGTTATTCTGGCGACCACGGAGGATACCTGTGAATTCGAAGCGAATATTCATCAGTGCTGTTGCGCTGACTCTTCTCTGCATTGTTGCAATGTTCATTCTGTATTCGCTTTTTCGATTTGTCGACTATACATCAGCCGAATATGTTGAGCATACTGAGGCTTTGAACAACCCCTATGTCGGCTGGTACGATATTCAACTTTTTCGTCTCTCCAATGATGCCGGCCTGGACCTATCGTACTTCGATAGTCACGATTACGGCGTCTCCCTAGTTCTAGTGGAGATTGATCTGCAGAACTATCGCGAAACGCCGCTGAGTGAGCAGGCCATAGAGCAGCTCGATTCCCTGCTGTCAGCCTGCAGAAGCAACGGCAAGCAGGTGATCATACGCTTTATGTACGGCAGCGATGGCAACAGTTTCGAATACGAGCCGGAAGATATTTCACTGATTTTTATGCATATGACACAATCATCAGAGATTATAAATCAGTACACGGACTGTGTCTATATTCTCCAAGGACTCTTTGTAGGTGCCTGGGGCGAACTGCACTCCTCAAATCATACGAGTTGGGATGAGCTGCGTAAACTTGCGCATCACTTGAACCGCGTCCTTGATCCTTCTATTTTTCTGGCTGTGCGCACACCAGAGCAATGGCGGATGATCACAGGTTCCTCGTCGCCTCTATCTCCGGCCAAATCACCTGCGGACTCTGTCACGGCCAGATTGAGCCTGTTCAACGATGGTATGCTTGGCTCTGAAACGGATCTCGGCACCTATGCTGAGCAAGGTACGGAAGATGCGGCATGGAACGAAGACAAGAGGGAGCGAGTCAGTGAGATAGCTTTCCAGAATGTTCTGTGTGCCTATGTGCCGAACGGCGGCGAGGTCGTTATCAACAACTCATTCAATGACCTGGACAACGCAATTGACTCACTCGCTGAAACGCATGTCTCGTATCTCAACCGCGGCTACGATGAAGCTGTTCTAGATAAGTGGGCAGTATCAGACTATGGTGGGGGTGATCTGTACAGCGGGATGAACGGTTACGAATATATTGCGCGGCATCTTGGCTACCGCTATGTTGTCCGCGCGACGGAACTCATCTTTCCATTTCCGTGGCTGGCAAAAGCTCAGCTGTCGCTCCAGCTTGAAAACGTGGGCTTTGCTCCAGCTTACCGCACTTTTGATGTCTCGCTTTCAATGAAGAACGCCGAAACCGGTGCAGAATACGCTGTTCCAGTTGAAGCAGACAGCCGTCTCTGGGAGGCCGGAGAAGTCACGACGCTCGAGATCCCACTCAGCGTGCGCACGTTCACACCGGGGCTGTATGATCTCACTTTGAAAATCAGCGATCCAGTCACTGGATTCAACATCTCATGTGCGAATGCGTCAGCCACTCAGACGGGCGGCGTTTCTCTTGGAACGCTTCGAATCCGGCAGTTCCCCAATCTTTAATCTCTCACCAGCGCCTTCATTCGCGAAAACGATTGGTGTTCCATCGTTTGCGAGCCTCAGCGATAGAAAAAGTGAGAGGGGGCCGTCCTGCCTGGGCGCCAGCCGGAAACCAGTCGGTATTGTGACCTTTTCTGCGGTCCCCCAGGTCCGCGGGTCAGCCGCAAGCTTTGTGCTGCTAGAGCGTCCGCCGGGGCCTTCTACTGTGAGAAAACAGTCAGCGCTCTGACACAGGTTGGCGAAGCCGCAGTTTTCAATGCTGACGAAAAGTTCCTTTTTCTGTCCTATAAAGGCATCCCGCACCACGAAGCGGTATCCCAGACGCCGGCCGATGTAATCGAAACCGCTGAGTCCGTGCCAGCGATTGCCGGGNTNATNCACNGCTTCNTGCTTCCANTGCNCAAGCTGTGCCTCACNGTAAATGCTGTTNAAATAGCTNACNTGCATCATGCCCATCTCNNCCGANGCTTCNAGAAANCCNANTNGNGNATCAGATCCNACCGCTTCNCCTCCATTCGGNACGTGTGCCAAGCTNTGCTGCTGCCAGATCAGCTCTTCCGTCCGCGTCCACTTGCCGTTTTCTCCNGCGCCCTCGCGCGAGACTTGACCGTACGTTCCAAGATCTGTTTGTGATCCGAACATGGCATCATTGAAGAGCGCTAGTTTGTCNNGNAGTNNCGGCGNGTCGCCNGNNCAGTTNGCTAGNGNCCGGANTAGAGCGGGTGTTCTAAGGGCTAAGAAACAAAGGCCGTCCNTGCTNTTGTAGAACGTNCTGGCCAGGACGNGNAGNGAGGTCTCATCCGAGAATCTNGAGCCATGCATTTCGCCCCAGTTACCGATAAAGAGTCCCTGTGCAGCNAGGACGTTNTCACTGTNCTGAGCGACGATAGGTCCAATCTGCTTCATATGTNTCGTGACCGTAGCTAGGTTAGACGGCTCGCGGCAGAAGCAAACGCCACGCGTGTCGTACGTAAAACGCAGAATCACCTGCTTTCCCNCANTNCGAAAGAAACTGAGGANATCANTGATACGCCCCAAACCGCTNTCTANTATGGGACCGCTGCGAAAAGCNCTGAGGTCGATGAGGGCAAGTGCCAGCTTTTCCTGTGGNGCGNTGCCGTAGAACCAGATCTCCTGATCAAGCGGCACTTTCTGTTCCGNCGGTTGNGCATTGAGAGTATAAATGTGATACCAGCCGCGGCCAGGATTCGCAAGTTCTTCGACACTTTCTGTCAGGTCTGCCATCCTGAAAGCGTTGCTGTGCCTACGCCTCATCTGCACTTTTCTGGCCAGCCCCTTCATCCATTTTTAGCAGTTTCACCTGAATCAGAATAATCAGGATGCTATAAAGGACGCGCAGCATATACCAGAATGGTCTTAGCCCAGAATGCAGGCTTTTGCCGGCAGTTCTCTGATGCATTACTGCTGGTATTTCCACCACGTTAAATCCTAGTAGCATCATCAGAATCAGCATGTTGGCATCTGGGTATTTATCGTCGTAGTTGTTATACTTGGAGTAGTACGTAAATGCCTTCCTGCTTAGTCCCTGCAGACCCGTCGTGGGNTCCGTGATCNTTTTTCCNGTGAACCACTTGATTATCTTGCGAAACAGAGCGTAGACAATTTTCTTCGGGATGGTCGTGGTGAAGGGCGCACTGTCTTTGCGAAACCGAGCACCTAGAACGATGTCGGGACGCGCACCACTTTCATCCGCAGTTGCGAGCTGTTCGTACAGCGCGGGGATGTTGCACACGTCGTGCTGACCATCGCCGTCCATCTGCAGGACGTAGCTGTATCCGTGGCGAACTGCGTACTTGTAACCAGTCTGAAGCGCAGAGCCATAGCCCATGTTGAAGGGCAATGATACCACTGCACATCCCAGATCTTCCACGATCCTGTCCGTTCCATCTGTTGAGGCATCGTTGACAACAAGTACATCGGCAATGTCGTGAATTTCNGCCTGCTCCAGCTGCCTCAAAACCTTCTCGATGTTTTCGCTTTCGTTATATGCCGGTATGACAATCAAGGCGTCCTTTTTTTTGGACATTGCGGCTCCTTGCATGCTATTTCACGAGCTCCAGCAGACTCTGCAGCTCCNCTTCGCTTCCATGTAGTTTTTTTGCACTTCGCCGGCCCATCTCAGATCTTCTGGATTCATCCTGAAGCAGTTCAGTAATCCCAGAAGCTACGGCAGTTGGACTCAGATCACAGAGTAGCCCATCTATGCCGCTTTCGATCTGTTCGCGGTTTCCGCGGCAGTCTGTTGCCACGATAGGACGTCCAAGGANCTGCGCCTCCTCGATCGCGATGCTTTTACCCTCAAAGCGGGTGGCATGCACGTAAATNTCTGTCTGACNATAGTAAGGGTATGGGTTATCTACAGCNCCTACCAGCAGAAAATCGTCTTGCAGGCCGAGAGCCGCAATGCGCTTTTCGAGTGTTCGCCGCTCGCTGCCTTCGCCCAGTACATACCAGCGCACATTCTGACCTGAGTCCTTCAGGATTTTCATGGCGTCTATAGCAGTTTCATAGGCTTTCTGCCTGCTAAGCCGGCCGACCGTCAGCAACCGAATGCCGTCATAGTCATCCGTAAAACCGTCTCCGAGCTGTGCCTCGCGTCTGATCTTATCAATGTCGATAAGATTATGAATGACGCCGACTTTGTGATCATACTCGGGATACACGCGAATAAAGTGCTCCCGAGTCTCGTCTGAGACAGCGAAAATCCGATCAAACTGTGCAAAGCAGTCGAGGTCCATTTCGCGCGTGTAGCCGGCACTTTCGTAATCAATGTGGATGAAGGCAGCTTTCGCNTCCGCGTCCACATGATCGGCCGTGTAGTAGGCCGATGCACCCTCCAGCCAGGCAACAGCCAGATCAAATTTCTGATCAAAGCGGGGCGCGCCGTCAGAGAGGATGCGCCAAAGCAGTTTGTCAGTCTGAACCTGGTCGTGCTTTTTCATCGAACGATAGATTTTGAATGCATGACCAAGTTTACTGAAAAGGCGGCCGTTACGGAAGAGTGATCCTGCTACAGTCTTCACCATCCTTTTCCGGCCGTCCCTAGACAGAACGGAATGGGAGTCAAAAGAAGGATTCAGNATCGTCACATAAGACGGAACTTCGCTGATCAGCTCACCCTGACCCATGATGACGTACAGATAAACCTCGTAGTCACGNTTCTCNAGTCGTCTGAGCAGCTCGATGAGAGCAGTTTCTGCGCCTGCTCGGCCAAGGGTATTGATGGTAAACAGTATCTTTTTCACGCCCNACACTTCCCGAAACAAGAAGAGCTGAAACGGACATTCTGAAAATGNCCACAGCATCCCGTGCCAGGTCTAGGGGACAGCAGGCAAGCGGCACCAGCCAGAAGGGCGCACCAGCGACTGCTGGACGGACTACGCGTGTTTTGAGCAGATTGCTCTGCCGGAGCGCAAAGAAAATGCAATCGTACCACCCATTCCTGAACTTGTACTGCCAAGAAAGCACGGACGCCGCACCGCGGACGATACAGCGTCCAACTGCAATACATAGTCACGCCCGCTGAACAGGCAGAGGACACCAGAATCTGGCTCAGTGCCCTCTGTTCGAGGTTCCTTTCTTGTTGTAGATTTCACCTTTCACAAACACCATATCAGCGTACTCGTCCATTGGCAGCGGTGGTGAGAAGAAGAAACCCTGGATCATATCGCAGCCCATGTTGCGCAGAATAGCAAACTGCTTGTCTGTCTCGATACCCTCTGCCACGGTATGAATGTGCAGCCGTTTCGCAAGACGGATGATCATTTCAATAATAATCTGAGCCCGCCGGTTGTCTACGACGCCGGTAAAGAAGCTGCGGTCCAGCTTGAGACAGTCGATTGGCAGTTCCTGGAGGAGGCCAAGTGCTGAATAACCGGAGCCGAAGTCATCCATCGAGCAGCGGAAACCGTATTCATGAATTTTGTCGAGGACGTTCTTGGCTTCGATAATCTCTGTATCGGAAAACATGACCGATTCAGTAAGCTCAAGTTCGATCATGGACGGATCGACACCGTATTTGTCGGCAATCGCTCGGTATCTCTTGATGAAATCAATATCCTTCAGCTGCAGGCCGGAAACGTTGACAGAAATCACGCCAGGGTCCCAACCCTTTTTCTGCCACTCGGCAATCTGCTTACAGACCTTCTCGAAGACGTATTCGTCGAGCTCGCCGATGAGATCGTTTTGCTCACAGAGCGGAATAAAGATATTCGGGCCGATCATGCCTTGCTCAGGATGCTTCCAGCGTACGAGCGCCTCAGCTCCAATCACGCGCTTTTCCGTGGGTGAGACCTTGGGCTGCAGATAGACCAGGAATTCGTCATTCTCGAGTCCCTGCTCGATCATGCCAATCAGACGGACGCGCTCTTCCTGCTGCTTGACGAAGTCGTCGTCGTAGAAGACCAGACTGCTGTGATAGTCATCTGCCTTGCTCATCCGGGCCATATTTGCCCGGTCCATGAAGGCAATCATATCGACATCGGCATCGTTGGCAACGTAGACGCCCTGGCTCGTGTGCACCGGCAGTACGGTTGAAATGCTCCCGATGTCGTCGGCGATATTACCCAGACGTTCCCGGAGCTCTGCCTCATCGTTGTTCCTGAGAAGCAGAATAAAGTTGTCCGCCATGTCATGTGCAACCAGCTCACTGTCATCTATCAGGTTCTCTTCGAGGACCCGGTAGATTCTCCGCAGCAGATCGTCTCCTTCGTGGCTGCCGCCGAGCCGGTTGATCATCTTGAAACGCTTGACGTTCAGCGTCACCAGTGCGTATGCGCCTTCCGGATCCTTCTGGATGCGGGGCTCGGCCAGCATCTGGAAGCGGATCAGACTCATGCCGCCTGTCAGGGAGTCGGCAAAGGCGACCGATTCGAGACGGTTCTGATAGCGGTTCTGCATGAAAATCAGGACTATGAACATGACCATGAAGATAACCATCAGCACGACAAGGGTGATGACGATATTTGTCATGTACATACCGACTTCATGAGAGAGAAAGTCCTCTGCCACCATGGTGACCACTGCCCAGTCGAACAGGTCGAGCGCCTGATAATCGAGCAGCATGGCCGTACCCTGATCAGTATCGAGCGTAATATCGAGTGCATTTACCTCTTCACCGGCATTGCGCTGCGCTTCAGCTTCGGCGGCAAAATCGTTGACGGCCTGATTCAGGAAGCCGGATATGCCAGCAAGTGTATCGTCAGCCATGGGCCGGACCAGGATGTCACCATACTGATCAATGATAAACGTGAAGCCGCGGCCGTCAAAGGCGTCGTTGACCAGCATGTTCTGAAGGCGCGTCTTGGCTCGGACGCCAATCATGACGCCGCTGATTTCGTCCCCGTCATAAATGGGATCCATGAAAGCAATATAATCGCCGTAGAAGCCTGCCGTGGTCTTGCCGCTCAGTGTCTCGGCGAGCGCTTCTGAGTGCGCATAACGGTCCAGGATCGCATCAGACGTACTGAAGTGTCCGTCTTCGTCTACCATCAAGGCTCTGCCGTTTATACTCACGTATGCCAAGGCATCAAACTCAGAGGTATTGCGTTTCCGGCTCAGAAATTCCTCATTGCCGACCACGTCCTGCGGATCGCGGTGAGCCATACTGTCGCCGATGATGCGCAGACTGTTAACGAGTCCATTCAGTCGTTCTTCGATAACCTGAGCGGACTGGCGCGCCACATCGCGCAGGTAGCTGTTTGTGCTTCGTTCAGCCGACATCGACAGGCCATGAACATTAATAATGATAGCCACCAGCAGGACCACGATGCAGGCCACAGCCAGCAGTGTGAGGATGAGCGTAGACTTCCTGAGAGACCTCAAGTTCTTTCCTCCAAACTTCTATTCAGCAGCACCTCAAACGAACTGCACATAGTATTCCGACGAGCGCCACATAAGCCCTCCCGTATAATGCTTCTTTCCACGTTCATGGGGCAGCGGGGGCAGTAGTGAAGTCATTATACCGAAACTGCTGCTTACTCTCAAAACGCGCGACGCATCTTGCGAAGCGTCCACGCGCAGTCGATGACAGTCCAGACAGTGAGATGTCACGCGCTGCCTGCAGTATGAAAATCCATGCATACGTGAGGTCAATGAATGGCACTGCTGTCAGACGGCTTTCGGTTGATCAAGCACAGAGGCTGATCCAACTTACCGTGAGCGAGAGATGTGCACTTGTTCCATCCAAGGGAGGGTGGAGACGCATACTTCTCCAATTCTGTCTCAGCAGATCTGCCTTCGAGGTCCACCGCCTGCGAACAATAAGACACTCACGGGAAGCTTGGACTATGTTGTCCAATACCGGCAGCAGGAACCGCCTAGCGGTCTAGAATCTGGTAAGCAGCGTTTGATCTAGGAGTCTAGAATCTTGGATGCTGTGTCTGGAGTTTCTGCAAAGTAGCGCATATCCTGTCTGCAGAGAAATCAGCTGTGTTCATATGATATAGCTGCTAAAGCGAGCGAGCGCAGTAAGCATAGATTCGGCTTGCGCGTGCGCAGACCAGCCCATATCCTAGGACGATTATGACGCGAGCAAGAGGCCGTCATCTCCAGGCAGCGGGCCGTGTGCTTACAGTCCACCTGCCATCATTTCTTGCTGACTTAATTCTCCCGTGAGACCCTAACATACAGTGCAACTAACCACATGGAGACCAGTATACGGAACAGGTACGAGGAATGCAGCAGTTACCAGATACATATCAGCCCGGGAGCACGAACCTGCTGGGCCACCATAGACAATCGCTTGAAACGCGTGAAGGATGACATCACATAAACTCACTCTCGCTGCGTGTTACGAGGATTGCGCTTCTGATCCGTTTCCTGAACATGCCATCGCAGAGACTGTCCATGTGCTCGCGGAATCTGTGTTGTGTTTCTTGAGCAAAATAGATGCTGCAGGGTCGTGGACGCCGCCGAAGCCAGCACACTGGAAATGCTAGAACCAGTATCGGAAAGGCAAAAGCGCTAGGTCAGCAAGACTCATTGACGCGTTTTCTTGTTCGTCCCATACTAAACGCAGGACTGCGTGCAAGTCAAAACATCAGCTGCTCGGTGCCACTTCGTAACGGTTCTTTGCGAAGTTCCAGCTGTCAGAGCACATCTGACCAACATCTTTCTGCGCTTCCCAGCCGAGAATCGAGCGGGCCTTTTCTGGATCTGCATAGCACACAGCTATATCGCCTGGTCGCCTTGAAGCTATGCGGTAAGGGAGTGCGCGGCCGCAGGCATGCGAGTACGCTTCCATAATTTCCATTACGCTGGTGCCCTGTCCCGTTCCGAGATTGATAATCTCGGTGCCATTATGCTCTAAGACGTACTGCACTGCTGCCAAATGCCCGCGAGCGAGATCAGTCACGTGCACATAGTCCCGAATTCCCGTTCCATCAGGTGTGTCATAGTCGTTTCCATACACGATCACTTCTGAACGCAACCCTGCCGCAACCTGCGACACGTAGGGAAGAAGATTGTTCGGTATTCCGTTTGGATCTTCGCCTAACAGGCCGCTTGGATGTGCTCCTACGGGATTGAAGTAGCGCAGAAGGCAAATACTCCATGCGGGATCAGCGGCTGACAAGTCCGTCAGAAACTGCTCAATCATTACTTTAGTATATCCATAGGGGTTGATCGCAGAAGTCGGCATGCCTTCCTTAAAGGGTACCGGATTGTCGTTCCCGTAAACCGTTGCGGAAGACGAAAATACAATGCGCTTGCAGTCGGCTTCCAGCATCGCCTGACACAGAACGAATGTACTCCCCAGGTTGTTTTCATAATATGCCAGCGGCTTCTGTATCGATTCGGGCACCGACTTCAGACCTGCAAAATGGATCACAGCATCGATATGGTGCTCGGCGAAAACACGCCGCATGGCCTCCAAATCACGCAGATCGTTGCGATACAGATGCACAGGCCGACCTACAATTTTCTCGATATTCCCTATGGTTTCAGGTTTCGAGTTACAGAAATTGTCGACGATCACAACTTCGTGACCCGCACTCATCAGCTGCACGCAGGTGTGACTTCCAATGAAGCCAGCTCCGCCGGTCACTAAAACTTTCACCATACGCCTCCCTGGTGTCCGCGCCAGCTGTCGTGGCGCCAGTTGCCCAAATGCTCCAAGTGATGACGTGCGGNGGTTGAGGGAAAAAAAGAGCAAACAGGTATAGGCAGCCTGGCTGTAAATGTATACTTTTACAGCCANGGCTATGCAGTTGCAGATATCTGTCTTCCAGCCGCATTATTGCACACTTGTCAGTCAATTATAGCACCGTTTTTGCTCAAATCTGTGCTAGATATAAAGGTATACTTTTNCATCTGTGGTTTTGTGATTTGTGTGTTTTGTGGTCCATTTGGCCTGCGACGCCTGNGCCANGAGATGCCTTAAGNATCTTCAACTGGTTTTCGAACTNGAAATCGGGCTTCATGCGTGCTTGNNTGTGCACTTACCTTCACCATGAGCGTGTGCTCAAGAGGAGCCTTGAGATGACTTACGACACAAAGAAATGTGAACCATCGGTCCTGCATTCGCGATAGACAAACCGGGTCGCTTTGTGCTACGCTTCGAGCGAAGAGGTACAAGCAAAACCGATGTGATGCACATAAAAGGAACGGACAGGAACTCCAAATCCTCTTCAGCTGAGTTTTGACTCATTCCTGATCGATCTTTTTTTCACGTAGAGGCTGCTTTATTTGGCGTGGAAAAAATCCACGGAGAGCAGCAGCACGGCCCGACGGAAGGACGGCTGCTGGGAAAGTTCAGGTGATTCTAATGAAAGCGTATTGGAAGAGGGTTGCAGCCTTTGCCCTGATGGTGGCGTTTGTGTTTGCAGCAGGATGTGCGGGGCAGGCGCCGGCATCTGAGCAGAGCAGTANCGCAGATACAGCAGAGGAGGCTTCAGCCGGAACCGTGCAGACGTCCGCAGCCGGCGGGAATCTGGATCCGGACAACCCGGTGACAGTTACGCTCTGGCATTACTATACAGGCGAGAGCCAGAGCGATCTCGAAGAAGCGGTCAGCACTTTCAATCAGAGTGTAGGCCGAGACAGCGGCGTCATAGTGGAAGCGGTGGCCAAAGGGAATCTCCGCGAGCTGGAGGACGCAGTCACTGACGCAGCGAAGGGCGTCATCAACGCCGAAGAAATGCCAAACATCTTCTCCTGCTATGCAGACAAAGCAATGGAGCTGAATGAACTGGGTGCTGTGTGTGATCNGAGCAACTATTTCACGCCGGAAGAGCAGANTGAATACGTGGANGGCTTCCTNGAGGACGGANTGTTTGACGGCCGCCTTCTGGTGCTGCCAATCGTGAAAAGCACAGAGCTCCTCTATATAAATAAGACGGTTCTCGATGAGTTTGCGGCGGCGACCGGAGCATATTCCGCTTCGAGCCTCGAGACGTGGGAAGGCGTCTATGACCTTTCGCGTGCGTACTATGAATGGACAGATTCGGCCACGCCGGATGTGCCATGGGACGGCAAGGGTTTTNCCGGCATCGATGAACTTGCGAATTTCCTCATTGTTTCCAACAAGCAGCTGGGCACCGATCTGCTGGATGCGGACTCGGCGAGTGTGAACATCAACCGGGATGTGCTGANAAANATTTTTGATGTCTATTATCCAGCTGTCAGCCTGGGATACTTTGACGAAGTCGGACAGTTCCGTTCGGATGACGTGAAGACGGGCGACCTGGCGGCTTACGTGGGTTCTTCCTCAAGCGCGTCCTATTTCCCGACATTTACCGAAATGGATGGTCAGCAGGTCGACATTGAACTGCAGGCAGCTGCCTACCCGATGTTCGAAGGCGGAACTCCTTATGCAATCCAGCAGGGAGCCGGCATGGCGGTCGGCAAGGCGGATGCTGCTCTGGAAGAGGCATCGTGCCTGTTCCTCAAGTGGTTCACGGACGAAACGCAGAATATCAGTTTTGCCCGGATGACGGGATACCTGCCGGTTAAGCAGCAGGCCTATACAAGCGAAGAACTGGAATCCACGCTCANAGCCCTGACGGAGGGAGACACAGACTCGCAGAACATGCGGAAAGTCTACGACATTGCCCTCGATGAGATTGTTGAAGAGACTCCNTATGCTGCCAAACCGTTTAACGGAAGCTACGANGCACGCTCAACACTGCGCTCAACGCTGCAGGACGCCGGTCTGGCCGGCAAGGAAGCTGCGGCAGCGCTGAAGGCCCAGGGNCAGACANCCGATGANATTCTGCANAGTCTTGACGTCGATCAGCAGTNCGACGCCTGGATTGTACAGGTCTGCTCGGCACTGGAAGATGCGGGAATCGCATATACGGAGGCCTGAAAGAGATTTCCGTGACAGAACACGGATAGAACAGGTTCAGATTTATGAAGCGAACGAAAAGCCTCCGATGGCGGATCTTTTTACTGATGGCAGTGATTGCGATCGTGGAATGTGTAGTTCTGATCGCAGTTGTGTTCCTGTCGGGCGTTTTTACCCAGCTCGACGCGGAGGCTTTTCGATTCTTTGACAATGACGCGTCAGAGCGCGCTCTGGCGCTCGACAGCAGGGCGGGTCTCCTGATCCGCAATATCACCAACACAGCAAACGCGTTTAATGCGGACGGGCAGGAGATTGCGCAGGGCGCCGGTATCTATCTGCAGGAGGTGTATCGGCACGATGATCTCTACCAGGAGCTGGTCGCAAAGAACACGGCGCATCTCATTGAATTCCTGAACGGTAATGCTGTGTCAGGAGCCTTCTTCATTCTCAACGGTTCGAACACGAACAAGACAGATTCGAGTGCACATTCCGCCGTATATATCAGAAACTCGGCACCTGGTGTACAGTCTGACGAGGGCGAGAACCTGCAGCTTGAGATCGGTCCGATCGCGGTCTCCCGCGAATTCGGCATCACCGTGTCCAACCACTGGGCGCTCGATATGCAGATCCCGGATGGACCGGACGGCGCGTACTACCGCAATCCAGTGGATGCCTGCCTGGAGTATCCGCACTCGGAGACCGTGCGCTACGGCTACTGGTCGCCGCCGGGCATGATTCTGCCCGGAAACCCCGCCGGAATCTGCTACACACTGCCGATTATGGACCGCGCGGGGCGTCCCTGCGGGGTTATTGGCTTCGAAATTGCACTCTCTTACTTTATCTCGGATTATTTTTCGACCACCAATCTGCCGTTCAGCAGCATTTTTGCCATCACGGGCGGGAGCGAGCGTGAACTGAACACGCACTGGGTTATTTCCGGCAATCCGACAGCCCAGGAACTGCTGATGCAGGACGCGTCACTGCCGATTGAGCCTGTGCCTGGAACGGATCTGTACGAGGCAATCGTACCACCGATGGGGAGCATGTACTGCTCTGTGCACGAGCTCACCATGTATTCGAAGAACTCTCCGTTCGCATCCGATCAGTGGATCCTGACGGGCATGGTGCAGAAGAGTGTTCTCAATGAGACGTCGATGCAAATCCGCAATACACTGTTTATCAGTATGGCGATCACACTGGGCGTTGCGTTTGTGGCCATTTTCCTGCTGACGCTGCTGTCTACCCGGAAGATTTCCGGCCTGTCGAAATATCTTAACAGCCTCAGCCCGGAAACAGCAGATGTCGAGATTGCGCCGACCAACATGCGGGAGATCGATGAACTGACGGCAGCGGTTGTCCAGCTCAATAAACGGGTCAGCGAGAACGCTAAGGTAACATCGAAGATGATGGAACTGACGCAGCTGCCGCTCGGCGGCTTTGAGGTAGCAGACGACCGGGATACGGTGACGCTGACCGAATACATCTATTCGCTGCTCCATCTTAATCCGGACGAGCCCGTCACCAAGGAAGCCTGGGAGAAGATTTATACGGAGCTGACGTCGCGGCCGGCAGAAGGCTACGAGGATGTCTACCGCTACGATATCGAGAATATCGAGAGGCTCCGTTACGGCAATGTGCTCGCGGCGGCGGAAGGTATGCTGCTGCATCCGTCCATGAAAGCGGATCCGGACGACACATATCAGTATCTGGAGCCGTCTGAACAGACGCAGAAATGGCTCCGCATCATCGAGGCGCCGACAGAAAACGGCAAGGTCGGCATGATTCTTGACGTGACAGTCGATATAGAGGAACTGATGCGGCTGGCGCATGAACTCGACTACGATGCGCTCACCCACCTGTACAACCGCACTGCCTTCAAGCGTGAGGCATTCAAGAAGATCAAGAGTAATCCCGGCAAGGTCGGTGCGATGATCTTCTCGGATCTCGATAACCTGAAATACATTAACGACACCTTTGGGCACGAAATGGGTGATAAGCTCATTACCACGGCCAGTGATATGTTCCGGCGCTTCTCCGAGAGCGGTGGCATCGTGGCTCGGATTGCCGGTGACGAGTTCGCCATCTTCCTCTACGGCCTCGATTCGAAGGCAGAGGTGATGGGAATTGTCCGGAAGCTCCGTCACGAATTCCAGGACACCTATCTACATACGCCTGATGGCGCGAGCCACCGGATCAGCTATTCGTCCGGTGTGGCCTGGTACCCAGATGACTCCACGGATGTGGCGGATCTGCTGAAACTGTCGGACTATGCCATGTACGAGGCGAAGCACAGCGATAAGGGCTCACTTCTGGAGTTCAACGAGCAGGCCTATGAGAAGAACGCCCAGACCGTAAAGGGCCGTGAAGAGTTGCGCCGTCTGCTCGAAGGCAGCCGCTTCAACTTTGCCTTCCAGCCGATCGTGGATCTGCGCAGCACTGATGTCTACGGATATGAAGCACTGCTCCGTTCAGAGATTGACTACTTCAAGGCACCGGAAGACATTCTGACGGTTGCCCGTGCACAGTCGAGACTTGGGCAGCTGGAGAGTGCCGTCATTATGAAGGCTCTCTACATAGTCCAGCACAATATCAGTAAGATCGGGCACCGCATGATCTTTATCAACTCAGGATCCAACCAGTGCCTGTCGGAGCGTGAATGTGACACGATCAAACATATCTACAAAGATATCCTGGGCAATATTGTCATGGAACTCACCGAAGCTGAGAACGATGATCCGCAGAAGATGGCGGCTAAGCTGACCATGCTGCGAGAGCTGGGCATGCGGATTGCCCTGGACGATTTTGGCGAAGGTTTCTCAAACGAACAGCGCATTGTCGCCATGCAGCCAAATATCGTCAAGATAGATATCCCGCTGATCCAGGGCGTCCACGACGATACCGGCAAGCAGAAGATTATCACCAACCTAGTTTCCTTCTGCCACGCCCGCGGCATCAAGGTGGCGGCCGAAGGTGTGGAGACGGAAGCAGACCTCGAGACCGTTATTCGGATGGAAATGGATTACGCGCAGGGACTGCTTCTCGGAGAACCGCGCTTTGGGTTTGAGCAGCTGTCCGAGGCAACACGCACGTTATTGCTGGATCTGCAGGATAATCGGGATACGTCACACGAAAGCTAGAAGATGCGGCGACATCTGTCTAGGATACCCCAAACATCCTGGAAGGCTTTATATTGGACGATAGGTTTGTTGCAGCAGGGATACTGCCGGCAGTTCGTTCGCGATAGGTTGTCTTTGACAATTATGTGCCTTTTGGCAGCTTGGTGTGCGACTAGTCCGCAGATCATTGCCATAAGATAATTAGGATCTGGGCTCTTACGCGACTTAGGTCATAGTCTTCAGTACTCACTGGTCAGAGAGCGCGTCAGCAGATCATTCGTGCTCCACGCGCATCAAAGGATGACTGTACTCGCGGAAGAACCAGGATCTGTCGAGATTTACGCTTTCTGACACCGGAGAGACAATTGGCTCAAACGCAGCGTTCTAGTGAGTATCGTCGGAAAGTCTTTTTACCGACGAAGTCTTAGGGCGAACGTGGACGAGACAGCGTACGGCGCTTCTTCGGCTACGTTCGACTCGCCCACATTTCCCTCGGGATGTCCGATCTCAGACAACTCATGGAGATGTAAGCCATTGCGCCATACACACGAGGAAGCGCAAACACGAGCCCTCCAAGCCAGGTAACAGCTCTTTGTATGACGGGCGCCTGACAGAGTTCTGGCCTGGCGGAAGACGATAGCAGAACAGAATCAAGGCTGGCTGGGAGCTGAAATAGCGCAGGTTTTCATAAACAGTGCCTCGATGGACTATGGTCTGCATGTACACTGGATGATGGACGTGGGATAGGGTAAAACCCGAGTAGCGGTCCCACATGAGTTTGTCTGCCGACGAGAGGTCCAGATCGCAGAACTGCCTGTGATCTTAAGATTCTTTGCGGATAGCTGAGAAATGTCGTAATGTCTCTTAATTCCGCGCCAGACATGATGGATGTAAACAACGTGACCGTTGGGTCCTTGATCGGCTTAGCTGATGACACATCCTGCAGACGCAGACTACAAGAATGACAACTTCGAAATATTAGATAGAAATAATTCAGAATTAGCGCTACTGTTTTCATATATGTGAACCCCCCTAGGAGACACAAAAACTGGAATCGCTCTGATATCCTGCATAATCATGCGGGCTTAGAGATTCCGAGAAAGCATTGCAGTGTTTAGGAGAAAGCCAGAGTATGTCCAGTTTTGTCGACGCTATTAAGCGCAAGGCAGGCAAGATACTTTCGATGTTACCTCCCCGCGTGGCGCATTCATTGATCTACTTCCGGAATCATGGACGGCGACTCAACTGGGTGATGCCATCCACATATGACGAGAAGATTCACTGGTGCTTAGCTCGAAAATATGTGGAGGGCTACTCTAGGTACGCGGACAAATTCCGTGTGAGAGATTACGTAGCACAGAACGGCCTGGGAAGTCTCTTGATCCCTTTGTACGGCGTATACACTGACGCGAAGATGATTGATTTCGAGTCTTTGCCAGATTCATTCATCTTGAAAACCACGCATGGCTCGGGGCTGGATTTCTATGAAATCTGCCGGAACAAGAGCGATCTCGATGTAGATCGGGTGAGAGATAAAATGAACAGAGCTTTGCAAGTAGATTATTCAACCTATCAATGTGAGTATCAATATGCCGGTATTTCTCCTCGTATTGTTTGCGAGAAACTGTTGTGCGAAGGCAATGGCGCTCGCGTGGACGACTATAAAGTGATTTGTACGAACGGGAAACCAGAGGCTATATTGCTTTGTACAGAACGTAGCGCGGGCTTGGACTACTACTCATTGGACTGGACGCCCCTAGAGTACACGAAACCGTCCTATCAAAGTGGTCAGGTTCGGCAGAAGCCGGCTGTTTTAGAAGAGATGCTGGCGGCTGCAGAAACGCTGTCCAGACCATTCCCGCTATCTCGAATAGACTTTTACGTTGCCAACAGCAGACTGTGGTTTGGTGAGATAACGTTATCTCCCGCGGCTGGAAATCACAGGAACCTCACGTCGTTAGGTCAGCACCAACTGGGGCTTGGCATGGTGACACGGTAGCAGAGGTTGTGATACATTATGCTGACGAGCCGTAACGTCAGCCAAACTGTCGTAGCCCCTTCTGTATACAAAGTCAAGGCTGACGATTCGAAGACAAATCTCGTCGCCCTCCAGTATAAACTCATATATTCTCAACGAGTGCATAGTTTGGCTGCGCTTTATGATACGCATTCGATCTTGGTGCCGTGTTTATACTGGCGAAATGACGCATTTGCCACGGAACTTTGGCTTCATTTTTGCAGTGCAAGAGCCCAGATGGTTTACCTATACCGGCGGGATTGGTACGTGCCTCTGTACAATCACGAATTTGTGTCCAGAAGGGGACACCTCGGCTCCAAAATTAACGCCGTACGTGTTATGTAACCTGCTGCAGCGTGTTATATGGGACGAAGATTTGCATCGGCACTGGTGCCTGGGCTGCAGAGACTGCAGTCTGAAGAATCTAGGCGCATACCATACTCAGCTGGAAAGAGTTCATAAATTGTTCAGCAGTTCGGGTATGAACTGCTCTTGAGAAAAGTGCAGAAATGCACGAAAGAATAATAAGAGTCCTAAAAGTTAGACATAAACGGATGGGTTATGATCGGCAATCCGACCGCCGAACCTGGGCTTGGTTGTGGGACCGAAGCAGTCAACTTGGATGAGATTGGCCACGGCAGCGACAAGCGTGACGTGTTCGGTGGGGTGGAGGTCGGCGATTATGCTCGACTGCGCGGAACCGTACACTTCAGATGGCGGAGTGCTGAATTGTCAGTAGGTCCAGAACAGCGGATTGGGCCGCATCCACTGTCCGAGGTTTTCACGGTGAAAGTCAGGCTATAGGAAGCCGTGCCGGACGTTAAGGCTCAAAAGAAGGGCTGGACGCAGCTGAGCGGCACGGCGGATGCATCTCACCTAATGCTTCCCTCATTGTTACCGAGCTGGAAGGCAGCAACGGTCGAGCAAGACACCATTGGGCGATTCTGAGCATTCCAAGGTCGCACGTTGGCCGTATCGCGTAGATCCAACACCCGAAGCTCGCGTCCTGCGCATGGCCTAATAGGCTTGTCAGAGGCTCGGAACGAGTAGCGTGGGTAACTGCGGAACTTGCTTAGCTAGATGCGAACATGGAGGGAACCGCGATTTCTGCGCTTGAGTTCTCGAATAAGGCCAGAACAGCAGCTGGCGCGAATTCCAGATCATCAATTGCGACGGAAATCGGGCCGTAGGCGATCTACACGAATAAAGCGACGGCACGCCTCACGAGGCGGTGGGTCGGGTCCTGCGCATAGAGTCGTAGAGCGCGATGGTAGGCAACACAGTGACGCTCAGGGCAATTTTACGGGCTACCAGAACGAAGACCTCGTCAACGCTTAGGGAATATGTATCACCGAGCGGTGGCGAGCGTAGTGAATCTTGTGCGGGCGGCTGATGAGTACAAGAGTTTTGATCGTTGTTTATCGGACGCCTCCGGACATCGATCCAGCCCAAACGAGAAAACTGGCAGTCTGCTTTAAGGAAAACAGTGAATATTTGCTACGCAACTGCGTTGTAGATTGTTCGAGCCTTGTCCCGATAGCAAACAAGTGTGCGCAAAGAGCTGGTTGGTGTGCAGAATAGGCAGCACCGACGTTAAGCAGATACCGCACGTAGTCTGCTTAAGCGCATCCGTGACTAGATTACGACTGAACGCACTGTACTGCAACTGCGGACGGGGAAGCAGCTCTTGGACGGAACGCCTGCAGCAGCTGACAAACTGATAATCGCAATTCTGGGAGATATTCTGGGAACCGAACGGACATCGGCTCGTCGCGAGCAACGATGACCAACGACATAATCCGGTCACAAAGAACGTCCCCAGCGGTCTGCTATGCGAAGAAACGGACGCCAATGGTAAGAGCAGTGATTGCAGCGCTGATCTCACTGTGGCATCGCCTGCAGTGCAGCAGGAGCCGGAAACAGGAAGATGAGAAGCGGCGTCGTGGTTATGCCGTTGCGGTCCTGAAAAGGCACCTGTCGTCTTGGGGACAGCTTTTTGACTTTTGCTCGGATTCAGACGCGCCTGAATTCCTGCTTTATGCAGCCAGCGGATCAGTACCAATCTGATCGTATCAGTTTCTTTGTCGCTGTAGATGGGCTACAACACGGAGGCCGACTACCCGGAACTCGAAGTCGAAGCAAACTCAAGCGACTTGGAGTATTCTGCGCTCTCCGTGAGGCTATACGGCCCGGTCTTTATATACTGGACGACCAAAAAACGGATGATGTTTGACGAGACTGCATTCATCGTATGGATCGTATGGGATGTGCTTCGAATACGTGAGTTCAGGTCAGCAGGCGCCAACGATCTAGGTAGCAGTGTGGCTGATTGCAGAGGAAGAGTGCCACATCTGCAAGGATAGGTAAGATCCAGCGCTGGACTTGGTAGCGCGCGACCTGCGGCCCGACCAGAACCAGGCATAGCGCGAGATCTTGCAGCGAATTCAAGCGTCAAGTTCCGCAACCAAGAAGCTTTTACGTCTGAGCTTTTCCGCGTTAGTGAGGGCCTCGCGACTACGCATGGCGCTGCCGCAGAAGTGATTGACTGAGCAGGATGGAGCGTGGAGGCCCTCCACGACCTGACTTGACTCCGAAGCAGCTTGAACCGTCTTGGAAAGAGATCTTGTGGCAATGTAGATCAAATGGTGATATCTGGGTGCCGTGGCTTGTTTATGGCATGATACGTTGGGATGCATAGGCAGTGGCTTTCCGGCAGATTTAAGGGTACTGTCTGTCGTTGTGCTTACGGCAGGAGCAGGCGCGGCCATGCGACACGGAACCGACATTTGTATACGTGATGCGTGAGGCCGATACTATGAAATCCGAACCTTGAAGCTGCGCTGTGTCAAGAAGAAGGCACGTGTTTGATGGAGGAGGGACTTCGGGCGGTGCCATGCAGGTGGGCACGTCAAACCGCGCTGTGCGACTGTCGTCACGAAGATACGGTTGCGAACGATGTGGGAGGAGTCGGACAAGAACCGTTTGGGAGACAAGTGATGATGGGCCTGCTAATCACTGAGGAGGCGACGAAGAAGGCAGATCTTTGGGAAAATGCATGGCCGCATCGCAGGCATGAAAAGACAGCTGAAAAGCTGAGGTCTGGCAGAAACCTGTTTACTGGCAAGAAACAAAGCGGCGTATACAGTGAACCAATTTATTCCGAGCAAGCACGATGCAACTGGTGAACCTTGGGTGTCATGCCAATCGAAAAGGCACAAGCCCTGAAACAGCGAGGCCGATAGAAGAGAGACATCCAAGGATCGTGTCTTCTCGTAGTGGTGCAGAAGCTCCTGTCATGGGACGGAGCCACGGCGTTGACCCAGATAGTCTGACAGACCTCGCAACTGAAAAACAGGTGCGTCACGTTTGTCAGACAAAGAGGGCATTTCTGCCTGAGGGGAGCCGCATGACGGGAGCTTGTTACGTACGAATCTGTGAGAAGCTGGGGGTTGAAACTTCCCTGCCTTACTGGGAAGAGCCTATTTGAGTAATGAGAAGTCGGCCAAAAGGTGCCGTACGTAAGCGAAGTGTGGAGGAAACAAATGGACGGCATAAAGATAACGCTCTTTTTACTGATTGCGATACGCGTGTTGCCATTCGTAGTAACGCAGTTGTTGATCTCGGAATATCCCTTCCAAGGCCGAAAAAAAGGGTCAACTCTTAAATGGGCGGTTACCATTGCAAATATCCTTCTGAATGGCTTAGTCTTGTATTGGACCATTGTGTATTCCAAGTTTGATCTGGTCGAAATCTTAAATTTTGAGTGCACTTATCAAGATATTGCCAGGCTGGCTTTTTCCGACATCGTCAGCATAGCAGTATCGGTCCTTGTTGGAATAGGACTTCGCACAATTGTCGGAATGCATTATCATGATAAGGGGCCACTCCGCTTCTCGGGAAAGCCCGTGCTGTGCATTTTGATCGCGGCTATTCCGATCATGCTGGGGTACTATTACAGTTACTCTGGCGCATCTAATTTTTCCATTGTTGAGGTTTGTAGAAAAACGACTGGCGTGGACACGGCGGAGTATCCGCTGGATGAGGACGCGCTGGGGGATAAGGTTAGCTATGTCACGGTAATCAACAATGGTGTCCTGAGCTATGAAATGGGACCGATGTATTTGTCTGATAATGCAGACAACTTGAAAGAAAGGGAAATCACTCAGAACCTTGAAATCAAGCCGGGCGCCATATCCCGGTTGTACATGTCAAACGAGGATGCAGTAGACATCAAGAAGAGTGGAGGCTCAATTGTATACCTTTCGAATGAATACGGAAACGTTGTAGATCGCGTGGAAGTCCCAGCTCTCAAGGAAAACGAGATCTACAAGAATTCGGAGACTGGTTGGCAGATTGAAGAATCTGGAGACATGAATGAGACTGTTGTAGTTCCAGCGCCATCCTTTTCTCAAGAAGGTGGCTTTTATGACGACGCCTTCGAGCTTGAACTGACTGCAAGCCCGGGAACCACTATCTACTATACGCTCGACTGCAGTAACCCGACCACCGAGTCGACGGAATATTCTGGACCAATCCACGTGTATGACCGCTCGGCGGAAGAGAATCAGTATTCTGAGTACGTTGGAGAAGAACCGGTAGATAAGTGCTTCGTTGTCCGTGCAGCTGCTGTAGACAGCGATGGGAATTTCAGCGATACTATCACAAAAAGCTACTTCATTAATCAAAAAAAACATCAGGACAGAGCCGTGATTTCTCTGGTGTCCGACCCTGACGGCCTTTTTGGTGATGATGGAATATACGTGGCAGGAAAAGAATATGAAGATTGGTACTCGGATGCGGTCGCGAAGGCGGGCGAGGATGGGGAAGTCGATACTTCGGATGCGCCCACGCCAAATTACGAGCAAAGAGGGATTGAATGGGAAATAGAAAGCAACCTTGAAGTGTTCAAAGATACGTATATTCGGTTGAACCAGCCAGTCGGTATACGAATTCAAGGCAACGCATACAGGAAAGCCCGCTTAAAGCGATTTTCGATCTATGCACGAGATGAGTACAGTTCATCAGACTATTTTGACGTTAACCTTATCAATGACTACAAGCTGCATTCGACAGTTTTACGAGTAGGACAGGAAGGAAATCTGCACGCCATATGCCAGATGTTGGGCAAGGACAGGGATGTCGCGACAGCGGACTTCATATTAGCAGATGTGTTCTTAGATGGTGAGTTTTGGTACACAACGTATGTAAGCGAAAAATTCAATGAAAGAAATTTCGCGGAAAAATATGGCTTGCTTTCTAAGGACAACGTTGTGATATACAAGGCCTGGGGCGACCTAGATGAGGACAGTCTAGAGGCAGGAAAGAACGCCCTTTCTGATTTGAACTCCTTTATCAGAGAGAATGATTTGTCACAGGATGAAAATTATTTGAAATGCAACGAAATCTTGGATGTGCAAAGCTACATAGATTGGCTCTGTTTCAACACTTTTTTACAGAACCAGGACTATAGCGAGACTGCGAACACGATATCCTGGCATACGATTGTTCCGGAAAATGATCAGGAAGGTGATACACGGTGGAGATTCGGGTTATATGATATGGACTTGGGGTGGAAAGGCACGAGTGGAGAATTTGATGGAATTTCTGCCTATGAAATAAACCCGTTCGACCTTGACAAGACGAGTGCGGCCACCAAGTGGCCCATTTATTTAGCTCTCAAGGACAATGAGCTTTTTCGCAAACAATTTGTGTTGACCTTTATGGATTTAGTCAACACAAATTTGTCACTCGAAAATGCGATGGCAGTTATGGAAGAGCTTGGCATTGAAGACCCTAACTACGAGGACTTCTTTGAACACAGGCCCGCATATGTCGTTCCTCATCTGGCGGAAGAATTTGAACTGACCGGGACCCAGGAAACCGTCACGCTTTCTGCCAATGTGCCAGGGACCCCAATCACGCTCAACACCATATCGCCGGAGCTGCGGCCTTCAGCGGATGCTTTTGCATGGACAGGCAACTATTTCACCGACTACTCGGTGACTGTGACGCCAAATGCCCCAAACTTCTCCCACTGGGAAATTACTGCAAGCGGGGATACACAAACGTTTACCGATGGAACAATAGAAGTTCCGATACCGGAGGGGGGAGTTCAAATTCATGCGGTATACGAACAATAGCATACGTTTTGCGCTCATTATTTTGATCTCTGTTCTAGTTATTTGCTGGAAGGTTGGAACCGACTATGAGACGTCCGCTGCGAAAGCCCAAATCGAGATTCCGTCATCGGAAGCGGAACTGGAAGAAAACTTCTCGTATTTGGCAGCCACACAGTTTGACCGGGAGACAGAGATGACAGAGCCTGTTCATGTAGATCTTTCGCGGGCGGTGGATGGTTATGAGATCACTGCAGGCGGACAGTACCGTTTGACGGGAGAACTACGTGGAACGCTGTTGATTAACGCACCAGAACAAAACGTCCACTTATTCCTTGACAACGTATCCATCACTTCCAAATTCGGTCCCGCGCTCTACTGTCAAGACGCGAGTAAGCTTGTTATCACCTTGATGCCGAATACGGAAAATGTCATTTCGGACTCAGGAAGCTATCATGCGGATACGGAAGTCGAAGCTTGTATCTACAGCGAATGCGATCTGACTATCAACGGTACAGGCGCCCTCGTCGTGAACGGTTACTATAAAGATGCGATACGCTCAAAAGATGTTACAAAGGTGATGGATGGCACGTATACGATTAAGTGCAAACGAACGGGTATCCATGGAAATGACGGAGTTCTGATTTCGGGTGGCAACCTCAAAATCTCGAGCGAGAAGTATGGTATTAAGACCACGAAAAAGGGCACAGAGGGCCGCGGGGATTTGGTCATCTCCGGCGGAGAACTTAGCGTTATTGCAGGCCGGTATGCTTTCGTGGTCACACAAGCGGACCTGTTGATTTATAATTGCACCGTATTCGATAGGAGCATTGTTGATACCTATGACGTGGGCGGAAGGTCTAATATCCAAGAAGGATGTGTGCAGTCTTGAGGGCTACAGGGACTAAACGAAACTGTGATATCGTGAGCGACAGCAGACAGCGGTTCCGTCACGAGTATAAATATACGATTGATGCAAAGCAGGAAATGCTCCTGCAAATGAAAGTGCTTGGAGCCATGCGGCGGGATCCCCATGTAAGAGCGGATGGTTCTTATTTGGTCCGGTCAGTCTATTTTGACGACATCCACGATTCCTGCCTTTCGGAAAACTTCAGCGGCTGCGATCCTCGGTCAAAATTCCGCATTCGGTATTACAATTCCGATACCAGCTGTTTATCCTTAGAAAAGAAAAGTAAAGTACGCAGCATGTGCTCCAAAGAGTCCTGCAGACTTACAGTGGAAGAATGTGAAGTATTCCTGCGTGGTCATGTCCCAAACGTTACGGAAGATATGCCGGTGGAGAAGAAGAAGTTATTCACCGAAGTGCGGCTCCGCGGTCTCGTCCCCAAGGTGATCGTGACATATGAAAGGGTCCCCTTCTACTATAGCGGTGGCGGAGTTCGGGTAACCTTTGACCGTAAGATCACGTCTTCAAGAGAAGTGAACTTGTTTTTGTCCGGCGATTACACTGAACGACCCGTCCTGCCGTGCGGAGAGAGTATTCTGGAAGTTAAGTGGGACGAGGTTATGCCAAGGCACATTAAGAATGTGCTGAGGCTGGAAGATTTGAACCGAACAGCTCTCTCGAAATACGCCATGTGTCGTGTTTATCATCTATAGAAAGAAATTGATATAAATGAGCAGAACTATGTCTTTGCTTCGGTTTGTTTTTTCTACACGGACTGACTTGAATTCAGTGCCTTTGAATGAAGCCAAATCGTAGGTGTTCACGTGTAATTATTCAAATCTTCTCATTTATTGATATTGGAACGTAATCGAGGAGGATTGCACGTATGCTGTCAATCTTAGAGAAGTCTTTTCTTGAGGGGTATGCGACCAGCGATTTGGACGTAACCACGATGTTCCTTTGCATAGGATTCACCGCGGCTATCGCCTTATATATTTGCTTGGTGTATAAGATGGTCAATAAGAACAAATTCTTTGACCGCAGTTTCCACTTATCCCTGTTTGCTTTAGCGGTCATCACTGCCGCGATCATCCTGACGATCCAGTCCAACATTGTTATTTCGCTTGGCATGGTTGGCGCATTATCTATTGTTCGTTTCAGGACAGCAATCAAGAATCCTATGGATCTGGTGTTTCTGTTCTGGAGCATCTCCATCGGCATAATTTGTGGGGCGGGTTTTGCGATGATCAGTGTGATTGCTTCCATAGTTCTGACGATTGGGATCGTTTTGTTTTCCATCGTACCAGCAGAGAAAGAATCCTTGATCTTAGTTGTCAATAGCAGCGCTAATATTGAAGAGCAAATTACGGATGTAGTCTCCAAGGATTGCGTGAGTTGGAAGGTTCGCGCTAGAAACGTTGATGGCAACAATGTGAATCTAGCGATCGAAGTCAAGACGAGCGAGCCGCAAGCTCTCATGGATGATATTTGCAAACTAGATGGGGTGACGTCTGCTTCGTTGATTGAGCATGATGGTGACGTGACTGCTTGAGTGTGTGTTAATCCTTGAAGCCCCAGAATGGAGGGTTTCTTTGAGAAACGTGACGTCCCTGGGGAATGATATAGGCTTCTGCTATCGTTATGAGGCGAGGATTGCGCGTCGAGCGTTTCCAGCCTCGGCGTGAAACCTCTCGCCACGTATCAGTGCAAAGTTGTAAGGGCCGCACATGATTCCTTTAGCGCATCGATGTCTGGGACTGTCGAGCAGTTTGCGTTCTAAAGGCCGTGAAGATCCACAGTGGATTTTGTTGATATACGTTAACCTGTAATGTTGTTCCGAGAACCTTACTCCTCAGCTGTCACGACCGTTTTACCTAGAGAGATGCTTTGCAGAAGCGATCCGAGAGTGTGTAGTGCATGGCGGTTCGGCTGAGACTTCAGTCTGAGCGCTGCGTCATTGCGCTGTTCCCTGTTTAAATAGGATCCCGCACCAGGGCCCCACCGCCCCTTCCAGTTCGTTGGGTTATATTCCGGGTGTGTCCTAACTATAGATTCGAATGACAGATGCAAGAAGTATGACGACGCGCGCACATATAGGAAGTGTTGTTCGTGAGCTTGATTCAGATAGGTTCGCGCTGTGTCGGAGCGTGTGAAAGAGTGCTCTTTCAGAGCAAGGATTACTGTCTTGTTCTGGTCCGACCTGGAGCAATAAGCAAAGTGGGCGTGAACGAACAGTCGAGGATTTGTGAACAATCAGGTACATCAGGCAGAGGGTTGTTCGTACCTGTTCGCCAGAAGAGGCTGCTGGCGCGGCAGGCGCAGTGTCGCTGGAGGCTACAGGAAAGCGAATCAGACGGCTCGGCCCTGGACGAAGGCTGGTAAATGCTTGAGACTCTAATTTCAAGGACTCAGTTGAACAGACTGCTCGGGACGATGCCAGTCAGGATCCACACAGATGCTGGTGTGCATGACTTTCAGCCTTCTGAAAACTGCCGATGTCCAGGTGGACAAGTTCGACATGGGAATCAGACGGGCTGGTGTCGCAAGAATACTCGTCGACTTGGGTACAATCGTCAGCTGGATCAGCGAAAAGCGCAGGTCGGAGTATCGCATCCAGCCTGGAAAGCGCAGTTCGAATTCATGAATGCACTGACAGATGAGCGTCTATGAGCCGGAGATCCTGTTATTTCGATAGATTGAAAAAGGGATAACTGCATTGCAATTCAAAACGGCTGCAGCGAGTAGTGCCTCAAAAAGAACTCGCGGATACCTCTGGATCACGATTGTGAACTCAAGAACTGAGCGATACTGTACAGTACGGTGTATACGATACCTAAGAGAATCTGGAGTTTCTGGATCGCAGGGTTAGCCGCGATACTACTGCATTTGCAGCCAATAGGAAACTGCCTTGGTGGGAGTGACATGGACAAGCCACGTATCCTCTGGCGAAGTGTCTTCTTAGCACGTGCGGCAACGGTGGTGGCAACATACTCCAAGGTAATGTTGTGGAAGACGCAGTCGGTGGAGTGGGCAGAAAGACGGACCTTGAGATCCACAGGGCTGTGCAGCAAGCGACACGAGATTGAGCGCAGTGTCTTTAGCTACGCGACAAAAAACTAGACGGTTCGGTAGTCTCTAGACGTAGCGATTGCAATCGACATGATCGATTCGACGACCACAACAACAGGTCCCGTAGTTCAAGCAACCAAAATGAGAACCACGAGANGCGTAGCATCAAGATGACTGACGAAGGGTCTGAAAGCGTCGACGTTACGCGGCGCGCCCAATGTTGCGGCGAGATTGCCTCATCACTGGATCCAAAGNGTCAAAACNGTTTCCNTAANGCGGCCCCAACTGGAACATTAGTTCCATGACAGTTCTTTAGGAGGTGCTATCTGAATATGGATACGCTGTACTGGGTGAACGAATATATGAAAGTGCTTTGCGCTTTCATCTTTCTCATCTTCATCTGGCCTTCAGTTATCTTCAGCAGGCATCTGAAAGGCAAGGGAGTTACGTATAGATTCAGCTTCTGTGTCACTGTCCAGGTTATTCTGATCACTGCCGTGGTGTTGTTGCTGGGAGTCTGCCATATTCTTCAAGGGTGGGTTATGGCATGGCTCTTTTATGGAACTCTAGTCTTTGCTATCTTTCGCAAAATAGGAACCGTGAGGTGGACCAGATGGCTGGAAACCTTGAAAAAGCTGCTGGCCGGAACATACAGACCTAGACACCTTCTGTACGATCTGTGGGAGCCAATAAAGCTGAAGTCTGAAAGACTCGCCCAGAGATTGTGGAAGCGATTAAAACCGCACGNAGTCGAGTACGTGATGCTTTTGTGCCTTATTTTATTCGGCGTCATCTACTTTTCGTACGGTGCGTTGCATTACTACGCGTTTGGAACGAGCGATATGTATGTGCATCATCAGTGGATTGATGCCATGCTGGATGGAGACATCTTTTTCGCAGGGATCTATCCACGGGGAATGCACTGTGTCATTTATAGTCTGCACGTTCTGTTCGGAATCAGTCTTTACAGCTGCATTCATCTGCTTGCCGGCGTGCAGATCATCGTGACNCTNACAGCNGCATACGTATTTCTGAGACGANTCTTCCGCTGGCGGTACACGCCTCTGTTTGTTTTAGCANTGTTTCTTACTGTCGGCGTAACGGGAGCCTACGAAGCCTTCAGCATGGCTCGGCTGCAGTGGACTCTGCCACAGGAATTCGGCATGTATACAGAGTTCCTCAGTGCTTTGTTCCTTGTACGTTNTCTNGAAGGACGTCAGNAACAAGNNGCAGCGAAACAAGACAAGAAGTCGGTGCTTTTCTGGAATGANAGCCTATTCATCTTCGCGGCAGCGATTGCGACGGCGACAATCATTCACTTCTATTGTACCATTATTGCCCTNATACTNTGNCTNCCNTTCGTTCTATTCGAAATANNGAAACTGCGCAACGCNCGCAAGGCGCTGTCTTTGGGGTTNGCGCTTATGGTTGCTTTAGGCGGGGTNGCATTGCCTATGGCTGCGGCGNACTGGACAGGCGTNCCNTTGCAGGGCTCACTGAGATGGGCAATGAATGTCATGGAAGGACCAGCGGATGCTGGGGTCAGCGATACTTCGCAACAGAAGAAAACGGACGAAAAGATCACTATAGACGCGCGGCTGCAAGATGCTGCATTCAATATATATTGGCGCGGCTATGTNGAAATATTNCAACAGAAAAGGGCGAACTTTCTGCTTGGAATGATTGCGGTNGTCTTGAACATGTGGGCGNGCTATCGGCTGGTCTGGCCTCGCCTTCGGCGGCTCAACAGATGCAGAGAGAGTGAGCATGACTTCGATNTATACGTCCCAATTATTGTGGCATCATTCTTATTCATTNTGGTATATGTTGCGTCATATTTGNATCTACCGCAGATAGTGGAGAAACGCNGNGTGTTCACNATGGAGAACCTACTNGCGCTTTCCATCACNGTGATGCCGATNGACATGTTNTTTNCGNTGCTCANCGGTATNNGNCGCGANNCNGTNCTCCGAATTNTATCNNTNGCNACTGTCGCTGGNATNTANTTGTTTNCNATNCNNNCNGGAANATTCCATGGATATCTCTTTACGCAAATGGCCCAGTACAATGCTGAGGTTGCAGTTGCAGATTCGATTGTCCGCAATTTTCCGCCAAACAGTTTTACAATTGTTTCCACGACAAGCGAGCTGTATCAGATCAAGCGTGGGGGTCGGCATGAGGAGCTGATCCGATTTGTAGAAGAAGTTGACACGGAGGAATACTTTCTGCCGACAGAATACATCTTTCTCTTTGTCGAGAAGAGGCCACTGCAGTATGGCCAGTTTCATTTCTACGGAGGCCCAGAATGGTTGGGAAACGACATGTACTATCAGTACTACCAGCCGGAGTGGGGTAGAAGTCTGGGTGGAGAAGTGAACTCTGCTGTGATTAGCGCTGAGGCGGCACAGACAGATTTAGAGGATTTCACCGGAACCTTTGATGACTATGTCGACATCGACAAACGTACTGTCTTGGAATCGAAGGCGTATTTATGGTGTCAGAATTTTATGAAGGNGTTTCCCNTCGAGATNACCGTGTACTATGAGGATGACAGCTTTGTCTGCTACTGCATTCGTCAAAACTTAGAGTCGCCTTTCAATTTGGCCATCGAGAATTGGCAATCTGTGGATGACATAGATTGGACCATTCGCCCTGCAGACTCTGGCATCGCCGAGACCAATGCGATAGGGGGNCTAGCATGAAATCGCGAAGTAACACGCCTTGGTGCTTTGGCTGCCATAGCACCAAGGCGTGTTGCTGAGCATCTTATGGATTGGGCCTTGCTTTGCTCCCGATGTTGCACTGCACTTGCGTACTGTACCGAGATGTGCGGTGAGCAAAGGATTTACAACTGAACCGTTGGATCTCACCTCCGTTGAATGTGCAATTGTTGTATCCTACGCCCGCAGCCAACGAGGAACATATTTCCTCTGATTCTCTTCGTCTTTCAGGAACTCAAGCGCCTCGTCAGTATGCTCTCCAAACAAAGGACCTGCTGCCATCTGCGACAAAATAGAACCGGGATAGCTGAGATTGTATTCTATTGCAACTGGCTTCTCGTCTTCGGACACGGCAAAGTCCCATCCAACTCTTCCAATGTGCGTCAGCTTTGGTGCGTTTTCTTTGATTAGGGAAACAATTTCGTCCCAGCATGGGATTCTCTTGTTTTGGGGGTCCTGCACTATCTCGCTTAGTTTCCACCGTTTTCCCTGCAAAGAGACTACCTCATCCATTAAGCAGCCATCTTCCTTGATTCCGACTACCCTCACATCCTCCAGGCCATCTATAAAGGTTACGTCAGTAATCCACCCAGGGTAGCCAAATCTCAGAATAGGGGTATGGATCTCAACGTGGCCGTTTATGCAAAGTGAATTGATTCGGAGAACGTTGACAGAACTCTCGTTAAACCGCGAAAAAAAGGGATGCTGTTTGATTGCCTTTTGCACAATAAAGTTAGATTCGTTGTTCCAGTCAAGCAAAAGCCTTTGTGCATCCTGTTTATCCATAATCGGGTACTTTTTAACACTCTTCCCGAGGCCGCTGTCAATAGAGCTTTTTACGATACAGTCGCCCTGCTCCTCTGCCAGCAGATCAAGCAAGCTGTCGTTGCTGCATATGTATCGACCATCTTTGTCAAAGAAAACTCCATCTACGTTCTTCAGAATCAATTCTGGAAAGGTGAGGCCAGGCATAATATCGTAAAACATGTTCTTGTCACTGAAAGCGCGGGAGAATTGACTGCCACCTCGTTCGTTATGGTACGGCAGGATCGTCTTTACATGGATTTGCTTTGGTATGAATCTGGGAGATTTTATCCCCGTGAACCCGTAGTACCACTGAAACCAACGATAGTTTGTGAACTTGATGCCATATTGCCCCCAATAGGAATCAATCTCTCTCTTCTCTTCTGCAGTCAGTTCCGGCTGGGGATTGTTTCTAAGGATTTCCTTGAGTTCCTTCTCCTGCGAATAATAGTACACAAGAAGCTGAGCATATCCATCTAGAGATTTTGCAGCTTGGTAGAGCCTGCGCAACATGTTTCGTCCTCGCTATACTTTTCGTTTTCCTGGAACTCTTCTGTGAAGAGCTCTCTGATGCCACCGTGAAACACCTGGAAGGCCGCGAACTCACCCCTGGAGTTTGCTTCAACCATAACCCACCCACGGTCTGTAAGCGCAAAATCCCAGCTGATATAATTGTACTGTGGGAACGTTTGGGCAGCTTTTACGGCGAGGTTAAGCAGTTCCTGCCAGTAGGGGACCTGAAACCCGTAGAACCTGCAGCCTGAATCCGGATGAACTTGACAGAAGCTGCCGTTCTTCAAAAAACCATCGCTTTGCACTTTCCCGGTGGCTACATCTATGGACGCAAATACCCCGCCCGTAGACGCGTTGTCTACCACGGCATCACCAGTTCCTGCCTTTAATACGGAGAACGGAATGCTTATCCTTTTTGAACTCCTGACGGTCGCGATGCGAACTGTGTTTACAGATTGCGGATGAAAGCGGGCCATTTGATCCGACTGCTCAATACACTGTTCCACGACGCACGGTCCGCCTGCGAGAATTCTTTGAAAGCATTCATCTGCATTCTTGCTTTCAGCATCAATGCGGTAGATTCCTGTTCCTCCGGACTGATCAATCGGTTTGACGATACATGCTCTGTGTCTCGAGAAAAAGTCCGTAAAGGCGACCTTGTCTTCCTGACTGGAAACCCTTATCACGTCCCGTCTGTAGAACTCTTTGAAATACTTGTAGCATGCGTACTTGTTGCCCAAAATCGCTGCACTATCTGCGTCCCCCATTTGAGCGCATAGTGTATTCTTTTCAGCGTCGCCGATGTAAGTGCGCCGTTCCCTATCTGATTTGTCCTCAAACCGATACCAAAAATACTCACTTGGTGCAATCTGGTAATGCAATTCACTGAAAAGAATGTCTAACGTGAGTCGACGGACATAGCGGCGATCAGTTCTCTTCGCAGGCTCAACAAAGGTTTCTAGCTCTTGCTGAATATCTTGATAACCCACAGCGTATACAGCCAGTGCAAGACATTTGGAGAAGAGCCTGCTGCGTGCCGCGAGAGCTTTAAGCATCTCTTTCACAGAATTCCCACCTCCATGAAATCGCAAGCATCGATCATCATTATATCACGCCATCTCACTGCTCAGCTAAGAGAGCGTCACCCGCACGAAGTAGCCAAGTATCACGCTGGTCGTGCTCGTGCAGACCGCAAGAACGGCGTCGACAGAAACTGACAATCACGTGCTGGCTTCAGGGNCGGATNTNACTTTTTTCTCAACACGANCCCANATAATGCATAAGCCGAANGTGGACAGCACAGCGATCACGGCTACTATGGCGACATTTGATACGCCTAAGAGTCCCAGCAGATATCTGCTGCTGCTAATCATGGCGCCGTGAATCAAGAANGCGCCCGCGCTTANGTTTCCGATCCAGACGAGGACTTTGGTCTGCAGGATTCTGGCCAAGANTCCGTTCCGCAGGATAGACCACAGGAGAACCATGGANGGCAGCAGAAACAGTAGGGCAAACTTTATNTTCTGGTCTCCAAGGGGCCGTACGTTGTACGTATAGATGATCCACGATATGCCCGTCAGGCAGACGGCACACAGATCCATGACCCATGGGTGAGATGTCAATCGTACTGTTNTATTGCGCAAGTATAACCACCCAAGGCAGCATCCGCCCAGAAATTCGAGAATCCGCGAAGCCGGACAGACATAAGTAACCCAGTGCATGGACAGGAGTTCGGTTGAATCCGGGTTCGCAAACAGGCCGGCGAACACAGCCACACCAAGCTCCAAGATGCCGATGCCTATCAGGTACAGGATGATCCGATTTCGGCTCCTAACCTGCCTTAGATGCCGTATCACGGGTCCAAAGCACGCGTAAGCAAAGACGCAGATACATAAATACCACGAGACATCATTCAAAGAGTAGTANTATGCCATGTATGGCANCCAAGCCTGTACNAGGCCCAGGTGCAGAAGCGCCTTGACTGTCAGTTCATAGATATTCTCCTGCCACAGCAGGCCCACTATGAAGAAGCCTACCATAATGACCACGTGAAGTCTGTAAAGCCTGCGTACCTTACGGGAGGCGAATCTGATACCNAAGCTTTGAACATNCGCNTGATCAAGATAATTGTAGGTCATCAGAAAACCNGACAGTACCAGGAATNCCGATACTCCCCAGGCGCCGAGAGCACTGATACCGAGCAGATGGCTCGTAAAGATGCACAAGAATGCCACGGCGCGAAGNCCCTGACACTGCACCAGGAACGGCTTTGACTCCATAGACTGCTCCTCCACGGATGCGTTATNTTNGACACTGCAGACGCGATTCAAAGCGGGAGAAAAAACGGCNGTCTGTTGNCAGACAGGCCGATTCNTGGCGCATTTCGCAGACCGCGGAAGATGGGACNACCGGCGAAGTGGTACCTACTCNAGCGTNTGACTCGCGNCAGGAGAAGNCGGATCTGCCGTTGCAGCGCGCCCACGCGAGGCTTCGCAGCTTTCTACATNCGTCNGNGGACATATCNGCGCATGTTGCTGCTGCGCCAGGGTGNTTCCACCGTCTCTGCGGCGACGCCACTGAAAACAACTCGANCATTTCCGCAAGCTTTGTTTCNGCGCNCGTCTACTTTTNTCACATATTNTGAGNGTTGCNATCTGCCGGCGCANTGCTTCCCAGTACATTCAGGCTGGATCCGTNCCCATGATTCCGAGATGATCCTGCTGGCAGACTGCCGTCANGTCCGAATCCCATCATGCCACAACAGGTATGTCAGCCCTATCAGCGTAATGCCTGTCGGACTGCTGCAAGAGTAGTGCGGTAGCGGCACACGAACTCGCAAAGGCCTTCAGAGCGATCTGCCCGAATAACATAACGAGCATCGTGTCCAGCTCCAACCGTCGTGCCGCTGGCAGNGGATCAATCGGCACTGTCGCAGCTTCACATGTTNTTTGGGTGCACNGCAGTTTTTTCTNCAGTTNCGCTGCCGGCTGGTAGCCATGTCANGCTCTTGCGCGACTTGTTAGGTCATAGTCTTCATGGCCTCTTGTCAGAGAGCGCGTCGGCAGGTCATTCGGGCTCCACGCGCGTCAAAGGACGACTGTACTCAGGGNAGAANCCCATGTCAACNCGATGCGCAGGCAAGTGCGCTGACGCCGTGGCGACTGAAAGCAATCNGAGCATGCACTGCGTGNTACTGCTCCGCANCGAGGCGGGGTANCCGAGTATGGTCCACAGGCTCTGCATCCCCGGCGGGTCCTGGNAGAAGCTTCTCCAGGAGNGGANTGTCCATGTATTCGGATANTGCGCCCTTTTTGCGAGGCGAGCCTAACCTTCTCGTCCTGTGTCTGGCTCTTCGTNCCGTCCTNCAGATACTCGCACGAAGGTTTTGGTAGAAGCATGCCGACATTCGAGCAGTCAGTAGCANGTTCTGCACGATCGAGCTCCCAGCCAGTGGTGTTCTGCAACGAGGACAAAAAAGAAGAGTGGCTTGTGCGTAGGAGAACCGACTTTGGGCTCTTNAGGCGGAGTTGTCTGTCATCTCTGGCNGTGCNGCTCCGACCGAAGACTGTCCACTCGCCCATGGCAGTCGGATTCCCAAGTCAGAGTGGTCAGGGAGTTGGGCTGTGCACTGTGGCACCTCCAAGCGGAACGTCANCATGCTCCNTTCGCACNGTGTGCTGGCTAAGATGGAGATCTCCGTGCATNCGTGAGCTTGACATCTCCTGGCTTCGGCTCCGACCGACCTTTTCGCGGCTGTCCAGCTGCCACACAGGAAGTTCGGTTCAGTCTTCAACGAAGTCACTGAAAAAGCCCAGGCTGCGGTCTTCCGGTGTCCCTATTACGGCTGCGCGATCAAGAAGGCAGTTGCGGACTTCGCAGCTGGTTTCAGGAAGCAGTGTGCAGGCGTGGCAGGCGGCATAGTTTAGCGCATTGAATCCCTGCGCAGTACTTTCCGCGCAGACTGGATCAGCGCTGCACCAGACCGCTTCATCGAGTGCACTCTGCAGAGTCTGCGCAAACAGTTCCTTCTGCCCGCGGCGCACGAGACCGCCAAGGCTACCGTCTGCGTCGGACGTTGACGTATAGAGCAGGATACCGGCCATTGGCTCTACTGGATCATCACTGCTGTATATTCTTTCCTTGATACTGGCGGCGTTGTATCCACTTTCAAGCGCCAGCTGCCGGATCAGCAGATGCGACAGGGTGTGCAGCAGCACGTAGCGCGGGCTGAATTCCATAGTCGGGGTGTGAACCGTGTTGGATGCGTCCGAAAGGCGGTCATTCATCGCCAGGTAGCGGTCCTGTGCGCGCTCTTCCCACTTCCACACGGCTTCTTCGTTAAGCCGCACAAAGAATCCTTCCCCCAGCATTTCAATCGCAGGCAGCCAGCGGCTGTACGGATTGCCTGGCGGCATAGGTCGGCCGCTCATGCCGGTGCGCTGAAAGCCCTCCAGTGCGAGAACTTCCCGCAGCCGGTTCACCAGGACCAGATCAGAAATGAGGTGGCTGAATTCTTCGGGGACTTCGGATCTGCTGGTTCGGAAGTGGAGATCATCCTCTGCCTGATAATCACCTGCGGAGAGGACTTTATATTCGTCGCGCCGCAGCGCGTCGGCGTCAAAAGTTTCCACGTCACGGTCCCGGACGCGAATAGCCTCCAGAACGTCTTCGAGTGAGAACTGTTCTCCGGGCTGAGCGAGCTCGTTACATTTCTCCTGCAGAATACTGGCAAGTACGGATTCCGGCACGTGTGCCCGGATAGCGTCGGTCATGTCCCAGCACTGCGACAGATACTGCTGCAGTTTGGTGCTCCAGGGCGGAATCGTGAGCGCGCTCTGGGTTATGGGCAGGTAGACAGTGGTAGCAGTACGCAGCGCTCCAATCGGCTCGCAGTCGCATTCCACGTCCTCGGCGCCATGGATCCAGGGACGGCGGCCGCGGCATTCGTGTCCCCGGAGCGGCCCTTTCCCCAGGCTGTTTGCCATGGTGCGCGAAGCGCCGCAGTCCTTGCAGACGACGCGGATACCGGCCAGACCCTCTGTTGCATCCGAGAATTCGAGTCTGAGGTTGTAGCCGGTGCCTTTGCAGGTTTCGGGATGACCGTTGTGCACCCACCAGCTGTATGGGAATTCATCGAGATGACCGCCCGCGCAGATCGACACAAACCGGGAGGGCAAAATCCGCGTTGAAGCATGATTGTTTCTGCATGTTTTGCCGCCGGGGAACTCCCAGAAGCGCTTCAGATCGCCGCAGGTTGGACAGAAATGGTAGGCCGGAAACCGTCTCGCGGCAATATCGCGTGTCGGGACCGCATCGTGCGTCTCCTCGTGAGGCGGCTCAAAGAAACCGTCCACATCGAGGAGATGTTCCAGATTGGGATCGTGCAGTTCGAACGGCTTCCGGTCGCGGAACCGATACCACGAATCCGCTGAATCGAGCAGGACAGTATAGTCTGGAAGCTCAACAATGGCGCCCGGCCCGAACGTTGTAATCAGCTGGGAAAGACGGACCGGCCCTACGGCTATCCGCTCGCGCTTGGGACGTGCGCTTCCCTTGGATCCACTGAAATTAGGCATCTGCATCTCCCTTATAAATGAATACGCCGACGTCCGCATCGACGTTGCGCATACTGCTCATGACAAAAAAGTCATGACTGCGGTTCTGCGTGCTGAAAAGGCCATTCTTCTCATCGCGGTAGTCAATGTAGGCCAGAGCGTCCTTTTCCGCTGCCTGCTGCTCCCAGTAAGAGATGATCTGCTCGATATCTTCGCGAAGGCCTGCAAGCTCCCTGGGATCCGTTTGCCGGACGTAGTCTTCCAGGTAAGCTCTGGCCTCCTCCACAACCGGCAGATCCGGCGTGAAATTGTGCGCCTGCTCCTGCCCAAGGAGGTCCGGATCCGCGTAGCGGCACAGCGTGACAAACAGGGCATGCAGTGCCCGTCCGCGTGCCCGGTCTGAAAACGGGGTGAGACTTACGGGTTCGACATGGCGGTAGAGGGCGCTGTGGTAGGTCTGGAACTGCTCATAATGAGAACGGTCCCGGGAGCGCATCGGATAGTATACCGTCACCACAAGGCCTGGGGTGCTCCGGCCAATGCGGCTGGTTGCCTGAATGTACTCGGCATTGGACTTGGGCTGCCCGGCCACAATCATGGTGCCGAGCCGGGCAATATCCACGCCCACCGAAAGCATGTTTGTCGCTACCAGAAAATCATACACGTCCTTGTTTTTTGTGCCGCTTGTATAGGAGCGGGTGGATATACTCTGCAGCACTTCCCGGATGTCACTGCTTCCCATGCGGCTGGTGAGTTCGCGGACGGACTTGTACGGTCTGACTTCAACGCCGGGATAAACAGCGGCAAATTTGGTTCGGGCCAGATAGCGGAACCGGTCCTGCACTTCATCCATGATCTGACCGGCTGACTGACCAAGTTCGCGGATGGTGTTGAAGTAGCCGGTCAGTGTCCAGAAGCTGTCCACGACTTCGTCGCTGAAACCAAGCGTTGCGAGGTAGCGGGTGGCAAAAAGCATGGCTGCCAGAACGTGCACGAGCACTGTCGAGTTCTCGGCATCGCAGCCCATAATGCCGAGGTACCGCCGCGTGGGCCGCGACTCCGGCGAAGCCGGTGCCGCAAAATAGAGATCGTTCGCATCAAGGCCGGGCGGCGGGAACTGTGTATGCGAGCGGCCGAACAGCGAGAGGATCTGATCGCCCGCCCCACGGATCGTAGCAGTTGAGGCAATAATCTTGGCTCCGGTGCCTGTTTCGTCTTTGCAGGCCCAGGAGATGGCCGGCTCATAAAGTCCGGTTATCGTGCCGAGCTGTCCCGCAATCAGGTGCAGTTCGTCCTGGATAATGAGCTCCGGCGGACGGTGTTCCGAACCGACACCGAACAGCGCTGCTGGCTCTTCGCGAAGCGGCATCTGGGCAAACTTGTCGATCGTGGCCACGATAAAGGTCGGCAGATGAGCATAGATGGCCTCGTCCACCACGTGGACCGGCAGGCCGTTTTCCGTTCCGTAAAACGGACACTCCGGATTAGAACAGTGGATCAGCATGCGTGTCCGCTTCATATCCACGTGGTAATCATCGGACCGGCTGAGCTCTTCGCCGCACCAGGGACAGACACGCAGCTGTGCCGGATCTCCCTCGGGAAGCGCGGCTGATACCCCCCTTTTCAGGTTTTTTCTGGCTTCATCGAGCTTGTTCGGCGTGAGACTCTGTCCAACCCACAGGCCAATGGAGATTTCGCTGCCGCCCAGGCAGTACTTCTGCCGCAGCAGCTCGCAGGCAGCAATGAGAATGGAAGCGCGCTCAAACTGCTGCAGGGTGAGAAGGCGCATCGTGTAGCGCATCATGACGGTGACGCCGTCCGAGTCAGGATCGCGAAGCCGCCGCAGGAAAATGACAAAAGCACTAATGCCGAGATATGCCTCCGTCTTGCCGCCGCCGGTTGGGAACCACAGAAGGTCCGCAACCTCGCGGTCCGGTGTGGCGTTGTCGCTGGCTGCGGTGGGATCAGCAAACGACGTTATTTCGTAGAGCAGGAAGGCCAGCTGGAACGGATACCACCGGGCGTCCTGCACCGGATCAAAAGGTCGTTTGTTCCGTTTGAGCGTCTGCTCCCGCTGCATCAGCATGGCTTCGTTCGCCAGCTGGAAAGCCTTGAAGACGGCGCCGTTTGTGTCTTCGGCAAGGCGCGCAATACCGGCAGAGATGCGTTTGAGTGCTGCCTCGCAGGCCTGAATATGCTTGACCGCCGCATGCCGCTGCCCGCGCTTTTCGTGCGCTGCCCGGTTCGGAAGATCTGCAACCCACGCAGCGTAGGCGTCGCGGAAGGCCTCAAGCTCCGAGAGAACCTCTTCGCTGCTGCCCTCAGCCAGAAACTTCATGGACAGTGCGTGCCCGCCGCTGCCGGCGGGTCTCATCTGCGGAACATCGTGCCACGGCATGATCTGACTGCAAATCCACTGCGGATGGCTGGCGCGATCCCACTTCGGTGCGCAGCCGTGTCCGTTGGCATACGCAGCGCTGCTGCCATACAGGTACTCGAGATCTTCCTGCTCTTCGGTCTGGCGGCGGTGTGTCCGCTCAAGCGGCAGGAACGGCTGCGGAAGGTTCGGCGTTTTGACCTTAATCTTGAACTGCGGCTGAAAGATGCACAGCTCGTCTCTCTGGCTGCCCGCACGTGCCTGTGCTGTATTGACGAGCGCCGTAGTAATAATGCGGCCTGTTCCAGAGGTCCGGAAGAAGACGCGCAGCACGAGATTGTCTGAAACCGGAATAAGCTGCGTTCCGCTGTCCTGGACAGGCACATCGATCTCAAGCTCTTCGGACTTTCGCTCCCAGAACCGTGCAGACTGACGTCTCTTCTCATCTTCCGGCAGCAGGTGCTGCCAGGCCTCCGGCACTTCATCATCCTTGCGTTCAGCATAGCGGGCAAACCGGACCGAAAACTTCAGCTCTGCCGCAGCGGGATCTACGCAGAACGTGAGCGCCATGGAAGAAGGACGTGTCTGCCCGCTCAGCGGCAGGGAAGCGTCACTGTCCTGCAGCGGATTATCCGCTATGCGCAGCGACTCGCCGTCCTCTGCCGGGTTTTCGTCATCCGGCCGCGGCTGTACCTGCGGATACAGCTTGCCCGCGACATAGTATCTGGAGGGCCGCACGGACAGCCACTCGTCTTCTGTAACCGGTCCGATGAGATCTTTTTCGAGGATCTCCGTTATCTGCCGGCGTGCTTCGTAATAATCTTCGTATTTGTCCATCAGTATCCAAAGTACACAGCCTGGGCGAGTCCCATGACGTCAAGACCCAGCCACACGGCCATATCCCCATAACGCCGGGCGGCGGCAGGGGCTTCTGCTGCCGGTGCTGTAAATGTAGCCAGACGACGCACATAGATGCTGCGGAAAGCGTCTGGTGCCAGAAGCGGCACGCGGTGGCGGCTGGTTGGTGCGAGCAGCATCTGCAGGTCCTTGGTAAATGCCGTGCTGGTTGTGCCGAGAACCTGCCCAGGCGTATCGCGGTCTGCAAGCTGATAGGCGAGAGTATCCTTCAGGCGTTCAAGGCCGAGCTCCATGCCCGCCATACTTTGTCCGTGCGTCAGAAGAAATTCCTGCTGAGCCGGATCTTCGGCGAAGGATTTCGGGTCGAGGTCCTCGGCCGCTCCAATCTCAAAATACCGCATGCCGTACCTGGTGCGCCTGTACCAGCGGTCTGGTTGTTCTTCCACTTCCAGCCGCCTTACCTTGAGACTTCTGGCAATTTCCGGCAGCTGAAAACTGCCGAGGGTGCGTCTGGCCCGTGTCAGGGCGACGTAAGCGACCCGGTGCTCCTCATTCCCTGTGGGTGTTTTCCCAGAGCCTGCCGTTTTCTCCAGCAGTTTGGATGGGATGAGAACGGAGTCAAACTCGCGACCCTTTGCCTTATGTACGGTCATGACGCGGATTGGCGGATGCTTTTCGTCCGGGGAGTCGAAAAGCGGTGGCGCCGCAAGAGTGTCCCAGGATCCGGAGAATGCCAGCGGCCGCAGCAGATCCCGGATTTCGTAGCGCTCCCGGTCCCGCCGCTGCAGCTCAACAAGGGCATTCCAGTACGGTTCCGGATCTGCTTCCGGGTACAGGGCAGCAAAGGAGTCGGCGAAGTCGTACACGTCCATGGTCTGGCCGTCATAGCGCATGAGCAGACGCCCAATCCAGCTGCCAAGCCGTTCTTTCGCTCCGGCCACGAGCAGCTCATGCGGCAAGCCTGCCTCCTGCAGGGCAGTCGCCACAGCCAGCGCTTCGCCGTTGCTGCGGGTGAGGAGCCCGAGCGTACCCTCGCTGCTCAGGTCTCTGAGCACAGTAAGGTCCATCGCGTCCCACGGCACTTCAAGAAAACTGCAGGCTCTGCGAATGGCACGGGCTGCCGGCTGCAGCCGGCGGCTTTCTCCGCTCAGAATCGCTTTGCGGTATGGGATGCTGAGACGGGCTATGTCGCTGCGGCTGCGCCTGTTCTCGTCAAACGTGAGCCTTGCCGCTTCCGGTTGCCCTTTCAGAAGGCGGTCGTAGAGCCGCGCCGACGTAGTGCCGCCGGCCCCAACAGAATAATCATAGATAGCCTGGCAGCTGTCGCCGAAGTAGGTGAAGCCGCACTTACCGTCAAGTGCATCGGTTAGGGTCAGCAGGAAAGAAGCCCGCACATCCACAATGTCCTGCATCTCGTCCACAATCAGGTGGCGCAGTCCGCGAACAATCTCTGGGTGACGTTTCAGTGCTGCGCGGGCACGGCGCATGGTATCGTCGTAGCTGCCGCTCATGACAGACTGCGGAGCGCAGGGAAGCCACGACGGCTCCTCTTCCTGCAGAAACAGCAGCATGCGTGCCGCGTACGAGTCGAGTGTATTGATGCTTACATCGACCCAGGACGGAGCGAGCCGGCCTTCTTCGGCGGCCTGGCGGAGCCGCTCCGTCGCGACCTGCTGAGCAGCGCGCGAATAGCACAGGACCTGAATATCCTCCGGTGCCGTCTGTCCGCTTTCTGTCAGGGCAATGATGCGCTCGATGAGCGTCCAGGTCTTACCGGTGCCGGGCCCTGCGTCCACAATAAGACGCGCCGCCACGGGGCGGGAGATGACGTCCTGCTGACTGGTCAGAATGAAGCCCTGGTGCCTTCTTTCCTGCTGCTCGTTCAGCAGGCGGCGGACAAAGTCGCTCTTCTCAAGCGTACGCGGACTGAAAGCATCCGGAGCTGGAGGTTCCGGCAGGTCAGTCAGCCCGGGCTCCGGCGGCGAGCTGGGATCCAGGGACGTCGGGACGTCTGCGTATACGGCCGGTCCGAACCGGCTGAGCGCCGCTGCGAGAGAATACCGTGCTTCGGGCACACCGCGGCCGGCAGCGGCCAAGGAATTCAGCAGATCGCGTCTTATAGATGGCAGGACGAGCTTACTGGTCCTCTGGGCTTTCCGGCGCTGTTCGGGTTCCTGCAGAAGACGGAGCAGAGCAAGATCTTCCGGCCACAGAACTGCCGCGTACTCCGTTTCCAGCTGCAGCGAGTCCGGCGGGTCNGCACGGGCCATGAAGAAAGCNAANANCGGNTCCGTTTCCGGAANGANATGCTGCTCTGTGCTTTTTACTGACTGGAGCTTCCGAACCACGCCCCGCAAGNCCTGTGCACCCGATGCCGGCTGCGCTGCGGCNGGCATCTGCGNCTGCAGGATCTGCAGCTCATNACTGTCGCAGCGGACAATCTCGAGGTCTGATNCCGGTTCGTATGNNCCNANNTCTATGTCCGGCCGACAGGAAGGAAAAAGCCGGCAGGACGAATTNGTACAGCGGCATTTCACCCAGATCTCACCGTTTGCTGAGCGCACTGTCCCGAATGGATAGTCGCCTTCAGGTGCGTACATGCAGGGCACGGCCGTCTGTTCATAGGCNCGCTCCTGCAGCNGCGTCATCGGCAGGTGCCGCTCTTTCATCAGCCGCAGCAGCCCAATATCCCAGACCGATTCCAGAAAGCGCCTGTCCTCGCGNACCGGTCCGGAGCGCGGCTGCAGGTTGCTGCGGAAAAAGATGGTGCTTCTCTCAGGCGTTTCCATGCCGCACCTCGTTTGAAATTTCGTAATAGCGCTTGAGACGGGTGTACTCCCAGACCCGCTGGATCTTCTCGGGCCGCATGGTGGACCGGGCGGTGACGCGGAACACCTGGTCCTCATCCACTTCCGCGTCC
Source organism: Clostridia bacterium (assembly GCA_014805015.1). Lineage (GTDB taxonomy): Bacteria > Bacillota > Clostridia > Christensenellales > Christensenellaceae > JAAUYQ01. Next base: position 46,424 of record JAAUYQ010000041.1, read on the forward strand.
AGCCGCAGCATCTCCTGCATAAANTTGTATGCCGGAAAGGACAGTGTGATCCGGCTGAGCTCGTCATTTTCTATGTCCGGCGAGCCGCCAAAGACAATCCGCGCCTGCTCAGTGCCGTCCACGAGACCGAATGTGTGGCTCTGCTGCCAGCCGTCCAGGGCATCTCCCTCGTGCAGAAGACCGAAGAGGGATCCGTCGCTTAGGCGGATGCCGATACNCTGATTGGAACGGTATCTGCCCGGCGAAGCAGCCACGGCAGAGGCCCCGTCCGCGACATTCCAGACAGTCTCCCCGGGGAAGAACAGCCTGGCGTCGAGNTCCTGGCGGAGACGTTCCTGCACTGGACGCAGGTTGCTNGTNCCGCCNGTCATCAGGACGCGGTCAATGGCCCGGGTTTCGAGCCCGGCTTCCGAGACGGCTTTCTCGAGACAGTGCACGGCGTTCTTTACCATAGGAGCAACCAGGTCGCTGAACAGGGAATATTCAACAGAAACCCGGCAGGGACCAAGATCGCCGTACCGGTTGAGCTGGACGGAGGCGTGATCAGCATCAGACAGAACGCGTTTGGCCTCNTCGCAGCGAACCCGCAGAAGATCACGGGCACGCGGCTCCATCTCCTCGAAAGAGGNGTGAGCTCCCAGCCGGCGGCAGATCTNGCTGTGCACATGCCGGGCCAGAAGCTCATCAATGTCGTTGCCGGCCTGCTCCAGACCGACGGCGGCTTCNTCGTAGACAGCGCCGTTCTCATGGCGCAGTACTGAAACGTCCAGTGTGCCGCCNCCCCAGTCAAAGACGGCGATGTAGTGGGCGTTTCTGAGTCGCTTGTAGTTAGCAAAGAAGGCTGCGGTCGGCTCGCTGACAAAGGCCGCAATCCGGATGCCGGCTTCTTGGGCGGCCTGCCGCAGTGCCTGACGCCTGATGCCGTCGAAACCGACNGGAATNGCAACNACNGCTTCGCNCAGGCTGAGNCCGCTGCGCTTTTTCGCGAGTGAACGCAGTGCCCTGAAAAGGTNCGAGGCAATATCTGTGGCGCTGAGCGGTCCCNGGGCNGTTTCNACTGCCCAGTCCGTTCCAAGCCGNCGNTTGATAGAGGGNACATAGACGTGCGAGCTGCTGAGCTCCGACTGTTTGGCCCAGGCAGCGTGNCCGATNATGAGTTCTCCGGTNTCNGTGTTGACGGCCGCGGCGGACGGCATCGGNCGCCCGGCTTTCTCTGCGTAGTGTGCGAGCCGNCCNTGCGNACCGGCGGCTGTGTAGCTNGAGACGGCACTGCAGGTNGTCCCGAAATCGATGCCGAAATACGTGCCGGNTNTGCNTTCCAAGGTTCCCCGATCCACCTTTCTAGAAGTGAAGCCCATGNTCTCTGAGCANGCTGAANACTTTTGCGAGCTGGTCCCGCAGGTTTTCCCCAAGCATCTCGCTCATCGGGAGATCCTCGGCACCCTGGAAGTCTTCATACTCCCGGCCAAGCGCTTCTTCGAGGGCTTCGGTGCGATCCACCGAGACAGCCTGGTTGTCCCGATCCATAACGTCGATGAGCTGTTCCTTGGCGGCCAGCTGCGCTTCAAGATCCCGGATGCGTCTCTGCAGCGCCGGATCCGCCGATTGCGTCCCCGCAGCCGGAGTGGCGGCAGCCTGCGCGGCATTCTGCTCAAGTTCCCGCAGATATGGAACCAGATCCTGCAGAGCAGCCACTGCGCGCTCGAAGTCTCCGGATCTGCTCTGCGAAGGCAGGACAGGCGGTGCAGCCGACGCTGGGGTGGAGGCAGACAGGCTGGTCCAGGCGAGCAGCCTTTCCCGGGCGTGCTGCTTGGCCGCTGTCCAGGTTTTCCCGCCTGCATCGGGCATAAGGTCTGCCAGCATCCGGGCAAAAGCATCACGCTCGGACGCTTCCAGACCCACGGCCTCGTAATCCGGAAGGGCGGTTTTTGCGTTTAGAACGCCTGCGAGGTCTTCCCGCACGCGGGTCTCAGCGAACTGAATGTAGCCGCCCGTTTTGCGCGCGAGCCGGGTGACAGAGCGGATAAGCAGACTGATCTGATCTGCCGAGGCACCTCGATTCAGCAGATGCGCCAGTACGCGAAGCTGCGCTGCCAGCTGCTGTGAACGGACAGTGGCAGCCTGTGCTGGGTACTCTGTCAGCTGCCGGACCAGAGCCGGCGGATCCGCACTTTCCTCCCAGAAATCCGCAAAGGCGTCTGCCGCATGGAATTTGCTGCCGCTGTGCAGCAGCGCGCAGGTCTGCTCTGTCAGGCCACTGCTGCGAACCAGACTGAGCCAGGTACTGCAGTAACTTTTCTGCGCCTTGACCGGCGGCTTGGTGCTTCTGTACTGTGCCAGCAGTTCATCCAGCTGCTGAGCCAATTGCGTCTCCGACATCTGCGTCTCCTGTTCAGTGCCGGACCTATCGTGCCCGGCAGGGGCTGTCCTGCGATTTCCATTGCGTGCAGCCTGGGTAAGACGGAATTGCACACCGAACACACGAAAACAAAGCCGCCAAGGCAGCTGCGCTCTCTTGCTATCTGTTTTTTCGGGACCCCGTCTATTTGAAGGGCGCTGCACTGGACGGCAGGATTTCGTATGCGTTCTATTGTACCGTCCTGCAACGTATGCTTCAAGACAAAACGTCTGAATCCGTTTGCTGCCGGCCGTGACATCTGCTTTGACATATATACTTCTGGCAGCAGTCGCGAAGCTGTTTCAGATATGAAGGAAGGGTTCTTTTATGCAATATGTATTGGCATCAGTACTTGCGGTACCTTGCTCACAGCTGCAGCGCTGGATTCCGAAACGCGGACTTCTGTCCGCTCGGAAAAGCTGAAACCCTCCCACTGGGCAGTTCTTAAATTTGCCGAAGGTTTGCAGCGCACTTTCCCTGACCATCGTTTGGCTTGGAGTGGACCGGCTTTCCGCTGTGCAGGGCGCTTCAGCAGGCAGGATATGAGTGTCACGTTCTGCCGCCGGCGGCAGAACGTGCGGCTGGCGGCAGGAAGAAAGCGGATCGGTGGGACGCAGCAGATATTGCGGTGTGTCTGCCCGACCATACCCATTCTGACGTATACGTACCGACGGAAGACGAAGAAACCGCCCAGAAATTGGCGTATATGCGCGAATTTCTGGAAGGCATGCTCGATGACTCCAAGCAGCGGGACCTCGACTTTTGCCAGCGCCGTAAGCTGGTCTTCAAGGGGACAGGACTGTACTGGACAAATGAGCATCTGGACTGGGCGCGAACAGTGGAGATCAGTGAGCGGCCGCGGGAAATGCTGAATGGTTACCTGCAGAAATTTGGTCATTTGCAAGAGGCGACAAGAGAATAACTGGGTTGGGCGGCGAAAGCGGCCCAGCAGATATTTCCCCGAAACGGCATCCGGAAAGCTCGGAAAGAGCTGAACCCGGCTCTCGTCTGTGGCTGATATTCTGCCGGTTCCAGGGCCCGGATCGTTACGCGCTGTACCTGGCGGGAAGGACGCGAATGGTCAGCGCTTTGTCCTGCGTCCGAAGCCGTACTGAAACGGAAACCACAAGCGTGAAGAGTGCCCGCGCTTTGCCTGACGGTTATACTGACGGGCACCAAGATTTGCCTTCGACTCGAGCAGCCTCGGTTCTGTGGGCACAGGAAGCCACGTTGATTTGGCAGATGTCACGGCTCGTCAGTATAACTGGATTCGGGATCCTGGGCGGCAGCATCTGTCAGAACCCATTTGCCACTCCGATTGCTGCCGATCCGCGCAGCAAGCCCAAGCTTCACCAGCTGTCCCATCTGGTACTGAACCTTTCGAGGTGTCCAGTGAAGCTGTTTGCTCAGGGCGCTATAAGTGTGCTTCGGCTCGTCCGCAATTGCTCGCAGTGCATCAAGGAGTCTTTGCTGGTCTGTCAGAGGTGCAGCTGCGGGGGGGATCTGCTTGGATCTGCCGTTTTGGTCTGGTCTGCTCTGCGCTGTCGATTCTGCAGGCTGTGTGCCGCGCTGTGCTGGATCGAGCACGCCATAAGCGTCTGTTTCGAAAGGCCGCCGAAATAACTCAATGCGGAAGCTTGACGGTCCAGCTGTGATTTGGGGCTCGCCAAGTCCATACAACTCCGATTCGTGATAGATCCGCGGAATGCCAGTGCCCCATTTTTCTATGAGATGCATATACAGAAAAACAGCAGCAATCCCCTCATTGCGAATACGGGAATACCCTTGTCTGAGTTCGTGCACAGACAGCTCTGCGCTCAGCTGCCCCGGGCTTGTCACTTCGAGACGATCGTCGAACAGTGCCACCTGGACGCAGCCCCGCTGGAGGTACGACCGATGTGCGACTGCGTTGGCAATCATCTCCCGCACGCTGGCAACGGGGAGTTCGTAGAAGTCCTGCCGCTGGGGTCCCGTGATTCGAGATCCCAGACTGATATGTTCCAGAACAAAGCTGGTTGCATCCTCCACCTGTTGATCGATGGGGCCGTATATGTCCTTCTTGTCCAGGAAGTTTCTTCTGTCTGTCCCCTTGAACACAGCACACTGGATGTAGGCATACGGAAACAGGTCCAGTCTGCCGTCCAGGAGCAGGAAACCGTTGGACGGATAGAATGGTCCGTTTTGGTGACGGCGATACAGCAGTTTCCAGTTCAGAAGCTGATTGACAGTGAGCGGCTTGGTCTCCTTCGGCTCGCTGGAAAGGTAGTCCAGGGAACGTGCATGTTCTGTTATTCGGGCACACAGCGCGTGAGCCTCCTCTTCGGATACGTCTATATCGCGCTGCGCAAGCTCGTCATACGAGTATCGAGTACCTTCCAGCAGGAGCTCCTGAATTGTTTCAAAGCCGGCATGTCGTGTCTCGCTCCCAAGCCGGACGTAAGTTCCGTCAATCAGGCCCGCTTTTTTTATGTAGTAAGGTTTATGCATTCCAGGAGGCACGTCAACAACGATGATGCTCTTCCCTTGGATCGTCTCCACCTGCACGTCTGCGACTACGTGCGGTGAGCATGCATCGTAGATACTGTTCGCGACAGCATCCCGTGCAGAGCTGACTTCGTCAGGCGGGATTCCAATGATTTCCCATGTCTGATCGCGAACACCAAAAATCAGCCTGCCGCCTTTTCCGTTGGCGAAGGCAACAGCTGTTTTCAGGAATTTTTCGTGTTTCTCGGGGATCTGTACCTTGAATTCGTAGGTGTCACTCTCCCCATGAGCAAATCTCAGTTTTTCGAGCATGCATTAGCTCCGCGTCCCTTTAGGACTCATGCAAGAATTAAGTCGACAAAAGATGAAGACAGATAGACTGAAGCGCACGGCTGCCTGTCTAAAGCTGACGGACTTGTGTTTCACACGTCCACAATAAGACAACAATCTTCGCGCCAGGAATCCCCGATTCTGCAGCGTGTCTGGATCCCGGTAGGGATCCTCAACGCCGGGGACTGTTTTGGAACAGGCAAGTCCCGCATGGAGTGAGAATACTCTGACTGCGCAGTGTTACGATCTGACGGCTTGCATCCGATGTTTATAACGTGCGCGTTACAATCCGACGGCTTGCATCCGATGTTTATAACGTGAACGTTACGATCCGACGGCTTGCATCCGATGTTTATAACGTGAACGTTACGATCCGACAGCTTACATCCAATGTTTGTAACGTCAGGCTCTGGATCGGAACGTTGCGTCTCCCCTTGCCCTCTTTGTTACTTGTTTCGGCTCCAAAAGGTCACTGATTCCGCAAGATTTATGATGTATTTGTATTGTAGCACAATTGCGGAGAGTGCCTGCTGCAGCAGAATGCAGAATTTGTTTGCCCTGCGCGATCCTACCGCCTGCCACTTGCAAGACCGCAGCCAAACCGCAGGCTGATATGTATGTCCGATACAGTACTGTAACGGATACAGATACTCATGAAAAAATATACATTGCGTGATGAGGTATAGTCGGATATACTGGTACCTAACCTGAGAAGGGAAGCAGAACCGAATATGTTGGAGGGACAAAGGATGCAAGTAAAACGTGTGATACGCAGTCTGCTGGATGCGGCGCTGCTGCTGACTGGGACGGTCTGGGTAGGCGGCCTGCGGAAAGTCCGGTTCCTGTGAGGCGGATGCAGGGCACCCGGCACATCTGTTAGGAGGTGAGCGGTATATGTCGATCGCGTCTGATCTCATACGCGGACATACCGAAACAATTATACTGGCGCAGCTCTCCGAAAAAGACAGCTACGGGTACGAAATCAACAAGCGGATCCAGGAACTCACAGACGGGGCTTATGAGCTCAAGGAAGCCACACTGTATTCGGCCTTCCGCCGTCTGGAGAAGAACGGTATGATCCAGTCTTACTGGGGTGACCAGAACACCGGTGCCCGGCGCCGCTACTACGCGATCACGGACCTTGGGCGGGCGCAGCTTGAGCAGAACAAGGAAGATTGGAAACAGAGCCGCAAGCTTATCGACCGCATGATTCTTGGAGTGTAGAGGAATGGAAGAAAAACTCAGAGCGCACGTCATGGGCCTGTTTGAAGGCGCACCGATGACCAAGCAGATGATCGAGGTGCGGGAGGAAATCCTGACTAATGTCAGGGAACGGTACCAGGACCTGATTGCCGCCGGCGCTTCGCCGGAGGAGGCGTATGAAATATCGAAGGGCAGTATTGGGAATTTGGAGGAGATTATGAAGACACTCGAAGAGCAGGATGCGGCAGAAGGGATCACCTTCGCGGCCGCTCCGGAGGATGTGGAGGCCAAAAAGAAGAAGTACGCGCTCGACGGCATCGCTGTGGCCCTGTTTATTCTGAGTCCGGTATGGCTGATTGCACTCTCAAGCTTCGATGCCTGGCTGGCGGGCTTGATCGGCATGTTCGCCTTCATTGCCATTGGCTCCGGCCTGAAAGTGTACGCGAGCGGGGTATACCAGCCGGCACAGAATGTCCCGGTGGACAGCAGCATGATGGAAGAGTACCGGCAGTGGCACTCTTCGCGCCAGATGGAGCAGAGACAGCTCAAGCTCTATGAGGGAATTCTGTGGCCGCTGATTGTGGCTGCCTATTTTATCATCTCTTTTGCCACGCACGCCTGGTATATCACCTGGGTGATCTTCCTGATCGGGGCCGCGATTGAACAGCTGATGAAGCTCGCGGTCAGCAAATGACTTTGTACGGCATGCTGCCAGGCAGGGAAGGAGTTTTCAGGTGAACAAGAGAGCGATGATCGTGATCTTCTCTGTGGTCATTGCCGTGCTGATCGGGATCATGATCTGGGAGATTTCGGCACACAGCAGCTGGAATAATTTCAGCGCCGGCTCCAGTCCGGTAAGCAGAGCCGGCCTGAGTCCGGGCGTGGCGTTTGAGTTTGCGGCTGCAGACGTCAGAGAACTGGATGTGGACCTTCTGTCTGAGGCAGTCCGGATAGAGACAGGAGACGGCGACAAGGTGGTGGTTGAGCAGACCGCGTCGCGGGACATTCCGTCGCGCGATCAGATTTTCTGCGGCCTGCGAGGCGGCATTCTTACGGTGCAGAGTCCAGTGTCCGGCGTGTACAGCTGCGGACCGGATGTGCGGGTCAGTTCGGAGGTAGTCGTGCGGATTCCAGAGTCCCTGCGCGCCGCCGCCAATGTGGAGACCATGTCCGGACGGATCCAGGCAGCAAGCCTGCAGTTTACTGACCTCAGCATGCAGTCCGCTTCCGGCAGCATCAGCCTGCAGAACGTGACCGCCAGGGAAACGGACCTGGAAACGATGTCCGGCGATATCGATGTTGCGGACTGCAGACTCGAAGCGCTCGAGAGCGAGGCTGCCTCCGGATCCATTCAGGTGGAAGGTGATGTTGCACAGACTGTGCAGTTTGAGAGTGCCAGTGGTGCGCAGTATTTTCGGGGAACAGCCGGGGACTTCAGTGCTTCTTCTGCTTCCGGGGATATCCGCGCCGAGCTTGAGGGCACTGCCGGCATCCGCGCCGAGACGATGAGCGGGACAGTGGAAGTCACGTGCCCGGATGCGTCGCGGCTTCAGCAGATTGAGGCCGAGACGGCTTCGGGCAGTGTGCGGATCGGTGTGCCGCGGGGAACCGCGCTGCAGCTGAATTTCGAGTCCGGTTCGGGGACGCTCAGCCTGGACGAGGCGGGCGGGATCCGAATCGGGTCTGGAATTGCGGTGGATGTGGAAACAATGAGCGGCGACCTCTCTGTCCGCGGTCTTGCCTAGGAGGAGCATCATGCGCAGGTATACCATGATCGCCCTGTTCAGCGTTGTCATTGTGGTGCTCTGCATTGTTCTTGTGACGGGAATCAATGCGTCGCGCCTGCCATGGCAGTGGCCCCGGTCAGCTGGGCGGGAGACGATGACGCAGTCGTTCGAATTTGCGGCTGAAGATGTGCAGAACATGAATATGCGGCTCACGTTTCATGATGTCCGCATCATTCCTGGCGAGGCCGATACTGTCCGGATTGAGGAATGGTCGGATCAGCCGCTTTCGGATCCGATCCGGCTCCGCTGTCAGCTGGCGGGAGGCACGCTCGAGGCGGATACATTGTCCGGCGGCACGGGATGCAGCTTTTTCGGGCAGCATCCCCGTGTTCAGATTGTTGTCGCGGTGCCGCCCAAATCCGGTCTGGCTGTGCAGGCCTGGACTGGAGCCGGAGATCTGGACGTACAGGATGTCCGGCTCGGGGATATCAGTCTGTCCACAGGAGCCGGAGACATTGTTCTCAGTGACACGGAGGCCGGCGGCAGTGTCCTCCATACCAGCGCCGGTGATATCGACGTGCTGGCGGGAACAAGACTCCAGTCCATGGACAGTTCCTCTGCGGCGGGATCCGTAGATGTGGAGGCCGAAGTGAACAATCAGGCTGTACTGAGCAGCGCCAGCGGTGATGTCCGTTTCATCGGAAGCTGCCGCAGTTTTGATGCCAGCACTGGAGCGGGGAATGTGGATGGGTCGTTCGAGCGCGTAAAGAGCGTGAAAGCAACATCCTCTGCCGGTGATGTCGACCTGCTTATGCAGAAGAATACCGGAGTCAGGGAGATCTTCGCGGACAGCGGCGTTGGGGACATCTCGGTCGGACTGCCGGCGGGGTCCAGAATCCAGCTCAAGGAGTCCCGCGGGCTTGGAGACCTGGAGCTCGAGAATAAGGCAGGCTTTGAGATTACTTCGGAAGATGCCATTCTGCTTGATCTGCACGCCTCAGCGGGAGATATTGAGCTGTTCAGCAGCTGATGGCATGCTGCGATGTTTTCCGTACAGTTCCTTCAGCGGCAGGTGGAGCCGGGCAGTCTGAGACGTGCTGCCTGGGTACACCTGCCGTCTTTTTGCTGCGGACGGGAATACGGAGGCCCAGGCCTTTATCTGGCCCCGCGCGGACTGCCGTCAGACTACGTCTGTGCCTCCTCCGGCTGGCGCTGTCCTTGCACGGGATGTTCTCTTCTGTCAGTATATTCCTGGCAGGACGTTTGGGACGTCCACAGTCGGTCTTTCTATAGGATTCTGGTCGGGGAAGTGGGGCTCCGCTGCTGAACCTTGGCTCCTGAAAGGAAATAATTCATGAAAACCATTTTGCTCAATGGTGTCGACGGGAATTTTGGCGGTATTGCCGCCAGTGTCCTGCTCGACAAATGGCCGCACGAAGATCTGATCTTCACGGCACCAACAGAAAAGGGTCTGCAGAAATACAAGGACATGGGCATTGAAACGCGTGTGGCCGATTTCAACAGTCCTGATCTTGCTGATTCCTTCAAAGGCGCCGACACCATGATTCTCATCTCCATGCCGTTTGTCGGGCCGAAAAGAAGAGCAGCCCAGAAGGCTGCTGCCGATGCAGCCGTCAAGGCCGGTGTCAACCGTCTGGTCTACACGTCGATCGTCGGGGCGGGCGAGCCGGATATTGACACCTACGAAGTGAACGACCACGTCTGGTTTGAGGCGTACGTGAAGGAGCTGCCGATCCACTATATTTTCCTGCGCGATTCCCAGTACGCGGAAGCCATGGTTTCAAACTATATCAACGCCTACGAGAATACAGACAACATTCTGGCAAATAATATGGCGGACGGCCTCATGGCGTACATTTCCCGTGATGACTGCGCTGAAGCCTGTGCGTACGCTGCCATGAGCGATCTTGAAGACGTGGTTTTGAATATCAACGGGCCGGAACTGCTGACGATCGGCCAGTACATTGATATCGCCAACGAGGTCACCGGTCATCATGTGACGTACAAGCCCATCAGTGATGAGGAACAGTATGCTTTCTTTGATTCTATCGGCGTACCGCGCACGACAGAGGAAATGTGGGCTCAGACTGCCACAAACTTCCCGTTCTGCTCAGATGGGATGGTCACGTTCGGGCGTGCTATCCGCAAGGGGCAGATGGCAGTCCAGACAGATGATTTTGAAAAGCTGACGGGCAGAAAACCGCTGAGCGTCCGCGAAATTTTTGAAGATCAGGATAATCACCTGATTGGATCGAGAACCTCGACGGACAGCTGAAACGAAGCGGGCCCTGAAAAGGCAGCCTGCTGCTTCCGGTTTTGGAGCTGCAGGCTGCCGGCGGGCCGCTATCTGGGGCAGCAAATGCCCGCATCGGGACTCCGTTTCCGGGCAGCTCCGGTGCGTTAGAAAGAATCGCCTCCCGTGTGGAGCCGGCGCACGCCGCGCTGCGGGAGGCTTTCTTTTGCTTGTGAGGTGGACTGCCGGCAGGAATCTGTCTTAGAGTTCCTCGGCTGAAATATCCGGGTGTTCTTTCCGCTCCTGACGCTTTCGCAGCAGAATTGCTGCATACATGGCGTAGGGATAGACAACGGAAATCGCCGCGTTGATCCACCGGTTTGAAGTGAAACAGAATGCGGTAGCGGCAAAGATCGCCGAAATAATGATGAACGGCAGCCATGTCTGGCGTGCCGGCAGATAGTATTTGCCGGCACGGTGTGCCAGCCAGAGCAGAGCGGCATAGAAGATGAGGAACGAAACCACCAGGAACAGCAGCGTCAGAAAATCATTGCTCTCGCCCTCATGCATATATTCGAGACCGACAGTCACATCATTGATGGCGACTATAAGCGGTACATGTACGAGCATGTAGCGGGTGCCGACTCCCATACGCCGCTTGTCAAGCAGTTTGTTGTAGGCGAAGCCGTAGCCGAGCAGCATGCCGATGACGATGGCAAAGGCGCAGGCGGCAAAGTAGACCGTTTCAAAAGTGAGGCCGCCTTCAAAATACTCAGCAGCGCTGATAATCGTCTCGCCGAAACTGAGCACGACGAACAGCATGACGCGTTCCGCCAGATGCTCGATGTTGGTCGGCACGTCGCGGTCAAGACTAAGCAGGACCAGCGGGGCAATGAAGCCGACAGCGAGCGCCGGCCAGGCCAGCGAAAACCCCGTCTGCTCATAGATGGGAACAGCCAGAAAGACCATCAGCGTCTGAATGGCAAAAATCACTGTACGCCGTATGAGAAAATGCTGCTCGCGGACATTGTGGGTGCGCCGCAGCTGCCGGAGATAGTGCAGCAGCTGATTGATGAGTATGAGACCCCAGGCAGTCTGATACTGCCCATATATGGCCCACCAGTCGTTCCGCGTATCCGTAGCCAGGAAACAGAGCAGGAACATGTTTACAATCAGCAGCAGATGCTCTGCCCAGCCGTTTTGACCGTAGCGGTTGATAAACAGCGTCGAATACACCCAGATCTGCATGATCACAAGACACGAGAACAGATAGACGTCGAAGCTTGCCCAGGAGAAAAAACCGGACGGCTCCATGACGAGCAGATTGTCGCACCGTTTGACCAGGTACACAAAGATCAGGTCATATACCAGCTCTATATATTCAACCTTTTTATGACTCAGCAGTTGTTTGCCCATGATACCTCCAACATCCTCCGGGCGAAGGACCAGAACCAGGTTTTCATCAACTCGCTGCAGGTAGACTCCCGCCTCTGCAGACGGGAGTCCTGACTCGCGCAGCTGCCGGCGCCGGGGTCAGTGAATCCAAGACAAAAACAGGCTCCCCGCACCATCCAGGGAGCCTGAAAAAAGGCAGAGCCGCGAATCAGCCGGCGGCTGCTGCGAACCGGCAGTTTTCCAGATGGAACCCGAACGCTGCATCTTCCTGCGGGCGGATCTGTGCTGTGAACCACATTGAAGCGACCAGTTCTTCGCCGTCCTCATCTACGTCATAGACCAGGTGCGATTCGAATTCGTAGGTATTGGCCGGATTCGGATAGCTGCCGATCCCGATGTAACGGACGGTGGAGCCGCCGACCGGGATGCCGGACAGCTCAATGTAGTCGTCCTGCCAGAAGACATCGCCCTCCATTTCCTCCACGCTCTGCCGCAGGGTGTTCTCCACGTCAAGGCCGAACAGGGCATTGAGCAGGCGTACCAGCGCCACGGCGTCGAAGCGGTATTCGAACCGGCCGTCTTCCACCGGTTCCATGCTGCATGTTGTGAGCACGTCGAGGAGCAGCGGATTAAATTCGTCCGGACGCCCGAGCAGTCCCTCAGCCGGAGACTCCGGATCCTGATTCTGCCATTTGGCGTGCAGATCGATCAGTGCGTACAGCACTGTGCTGGCGAGCGGGCCGGTCACAGTGCCGTCCTGTACGTCGATTTCACCACCGTCCCGCGGATTCAGTAGATAGGCAGCCTGTGCGACAGAGGAAAGATCCGGGTAGCCGGCCGGCAGGGGCGAGATCCCGCCGGTCCCGATAAGGTTGGCTTCCATCACCAGGTCGGCAATGTCGGGCGCACCTGAGCTATTCAGATCAGCAGCCAGAGCATACGGGCCGGTCAGTTCATTCTGTCCGGAGATGACGCCGGCAATGGCTACGAGCTGATTGATGGCGAGGACGCCGGTTCCGAGCACGTCGCCGCGGACAATAATGGTCGTCGTCTCCGTCATGTTCTCGGTGTCTGTGAAAATGAGTCGGTCTCCCGTCGCCACAGGTGCTTCACTGATCGAAATGTCTTCGCCGTCGGGAGCTTCCACTATCAGGCTCCAGTAACCCGGCACGTAAAAGCACATGATGACATCCATTGGCGTCGGGTTGTCCGAAGTACGGGCCTGCAGCCCAGTAAGCAGTGGCCCGAGGGTATCGTTTTCCGTAATGCCCAGACCCCGTCCGGGAATGAGAACGGGCAGGTCTTCGGTCGCCAGAGCTGGTGCCGCCAGACATGTAAGCAGCATCAGTGATGCAAGCAATACTGTCACAAATCTTCTTCGCATAAGTTTTCCTTTCTTACCGGGTGAACTAGTTTGCAGGCACGTCTGACCTGTCCACTGTCTGCGGACAAGTAGAGCTGCGCCCAGCCGTGTATTCCTGACGGATCTGTCAAGGATCCTCTGAATGCAGGTGTCTCCGAGGACGGGCCTGATTTACCGACTAACTACAGTTTCTGAGATTCTGAATGTATGCTGAGGCTTAGCTCCTGCACCAGGTGGACCGGCACAGCAGTCCATTTGGCTATTTCAGCGGGCTCCAGCCCAGATCGCAGCATGCCCCGAATGACTTCCATGCGGCCCTCTGCGCGGATGTCTTCGGGCCTCCAGGCCAAAACACTACTGCTCAACATTTCATTTGCCCTCTCTGATCAACGGCTGGTTTGATGCCAGCGCGTTGACTACCTCTTCTGTCAGCACTGCCAGCAATTTGCTTTCCTGCGTGCTGATCTCTCCACTCGCTGCATACTCGTTGAGCGTGTCGGCAATCCGGCGGTACTCGCTGAGCAGCGTTTCCCTGCGAACTTTATCCTGTTCAATTTCAGCCAGTTCCGATGCATAGCGGAACAGATGGAACGGAACGAGCACTGTCAGCCGATTCTGCAGAAGGTCCTCAAGTGTCATCTGAACCAGTCGCAGAATAGGCGTCTCATGTACAGCACTCCCGGCCGACAGCTCAATTTGCAGGCGTGCCGGCGACGTCAGTTTCTTCGGAGCTCTCAGATATATCAGCCCTGTCCGCGGTGCTTTGGCGACCGAGTATGGATGTCCATCCACTGTTTTATCCTTGAGCACGCGCATAGTGACGCCTAAGATATATCGCGAAATTCTGTTGAAGATTTCGCTGTCCGGCGTACTCTGGATTTCCAAGAGGAAATCCTCTTCTGCGCCGTTCTCCGCCACAATGATGTGGAGATCGGCCATGAGACGGTGGCGTCTGGTGCGGTCTAAATAGATTGCCTGGTCACTCGCAAAGCGGATCTCTGCTTTATCCGTATAACTCCTGCCGAACATATGGTTCACCAACGGAATCAGCAGTGAAGGCGCGTCCTGCGCGATTGTCTTGAATGCCTTGTCGTAAACATCGTCGCGGCCGGGTGATCCCGCTTTCCTGCTCACGCTCGCACCTCGCATCGCAAAGCATATAAAGCGTCTGCACTGCTCCGCTTTGTTCAGTGTCTGCCGTCAGTCAAATACACCAGAAAAAACTTTATAATACGCTGGTTTACCGTTGTTTGCAAGCCCTCATCTCAAAATCCTGGGATCCCAGGTGAGTTCTTAACGTCTCGATTATACTGCAGTGCGCATCTGAAGTACATATTGTGTGCCCGATCCCGAGGCAGACGTCTGCAACAGCACCCTCTGCACGGACTTTCGTGCGGCAGCCTGGCTCTTGCGTTCTGTGTTAGGCAGCCGTCCCATCTGCGCTGTCCGCGAGCAGCGGCGACACTGCAGCTACCGCAGGCCCAGTGCACTGCAGAGCGTTTTGAGTTGCTGCTCGGCGTAATCGGCGTCGCCCTTCAGCCGCGTCTCGACGGACAGATATGGGTCGGGTCCGTACTTGCTTATGTCAGCGTGCCGGATCCAGCTGCTTTTGTTAAACGTATAGGCAGCTGTGGCCACCGCCTGCGTCAGCGTCCCCCGCTCAAGATCCACAGGAATGGCCATTGTCGCAGCCCCGTGCAGCAGCCGGTGTGTCAGATACATTTCCTGCTTGCCGGTCCCGCCCGGTGCGTTTGTCTTGACCAGGTTCCATTCAAACCGGTCACAGATCTCTTTTTCTGTTGGTGTTATATCATGCATCTTCCACGCGGCACGGAGACGTCCGCCACCAGGTACGGGGAGGAACTGCCGCAGGCCTCCAGACTTTCACTTGTGTCTCCACCCTCCAGTATGCTGTGTTCTCGCTCTGCCGGACGCGACAGCCGTCCCGACAAGAGCCGGCTTTTTCGCTCTGTATCCAAATTGACAGTCTGAAACGGGAAAGTTTAGACTTAAGGTGACCGACCGGTCAGTCGCTTTGGGTTCCGGGGTCCTCAGAGAAAGGAAGCACCTGTATGCTTTCCAGCTACAGCGTCAAAAAACCGTATACAGTTGTCGTTGCCGTCATCATTGTCATTCTGCTCGGCATCATTTCTTTTACCCGCATGACCACAGACCTGCTTCCGAGCGTCGATCTGCCGTATGTCATCGTGGCGACGACCTACCGGGGCGCGAGTCCCGAAGAAGTGGAACTGGTTGTTTCGAGGCCTCTCGAACAGGCGCTGGCCACTACAAGCAGTGTAGAGGAAATCACCTCCATTTCGCAAGAAAACAGCTCCATGCTGATCCTGGAATTCTCTGAGGGCACCAACATGGACAGTGCGATCATTGAGATGAACGGCACGATCGATATGCTGGAATCGCAGTGGCCGGACGGCATCAGCGCGCCCATGCTGGTGAAACTTAATCCTGACGCCATGCCTATTATGGTCGCTGCCGTGGATGTGAACGGTATGGATGTGGCGCAGATAAGCCGCTACACAGAAGATACCGTCCAGCCGGCGATTGAACGCCTTGAAGGTGTCGCCTCGGCGACAGCCATGGGTCTTTTGGAGCGTCAGGTGGAGGTGCGTCTTGATCCCGACAAGGTGAAAGAGCTCAGCGACAGGGTGCAGGCTTCGGTGGATGCCAAACTGGAAGAGGCGCGCCGTGAACTCGAAGATGCCCGCTCCGAAATTGAGTCCGGCCGCAGGGAACTCACGCAGCAGGGCCGCGAGCAGACAACACAGATCACCCAGTCACAGCTCGACCTCACAGACGGGAAAATCCAGATTGCCCAGGCGGAGATGGAGATTGCCAGCGGCCGCATGCAGCTTGAGCAGGTGGCACAGATGGCAGCCCAGACCGTCTCGCAGCTGGAAGGACAGCTTGAGCCCATGCTGGCTCAGCGCGAGCAGCTGCAGGGCCAGATTGATGGACTGCGCGAGCAGATAAGCCAGCTGGAGCAGGCGCTGGAGCTTTTGGAATCGCTCGGGGACGGGGGGCTGCCGCTTCCGAGTATGCCGCCGGCCGAGGACGAAGACGGCGGTGAGGAAAACGGGGAAGAGGACTCCGGTGAAGGTCTGCCGCCGCTTGCCGGCATGGACGCAGATGAACTCCGCAGCCTGCTCGAAGAGGCCCGCGAGGGTCTCGCCATGGCTGAAGAGGGTATGACGGAACTCGAATCCGGCATTACGATGCTCGAAAGTAACCTGGCGCAGGCCAGAAGTTCCCTTGCCGCCACGAACGAGCAGATTGCCGGGCTGGAAGCGGCTGCGGCCAGCATCAATGCTACCAAATCGCAGATGGGATCGGCCAATCCGCAGATTGCTGCCGGTGCAGGAGCGCTCGCAAGCGGCCTCAATGAGGCAGCCGGTCAGCTCGCAGCCGCACAGGCAGTGGTCACGGTCGGCGAAAACCAAATGGATGCCCAGGAGGACACGGCCCGGGCCAGCGCCGATCTTGGCGGCATCATCACGCCGGCGATGGTTGCGCAGGTTATCTCTGCCCAGAATTTCGGGATGCCGGCCGGCTACGTGACAAACAACGGCGAGGACTGTCTGGTCCGGGTCGGCGACGAGCTGAGCAGTCTTGAGGGCCTCGAGGACCTGGTCCTGTTCAATCTGGGGCTCGATGACATCGATCCGGTGAAGGTGGCGGACATCGGCTCGGTGGAGATGACCGACAACGCGGACGAGCTGTATGCCAAGATCAACGGCAACGACGGTGTCGTGCTGATGATGCAGAAGCAGAGCACGTACTCTACGGCCGATGTGTCCCACGATATTGCGGACGTGATCGCGGAGCTCCAGGAGAACAATCCTAATCTGCATATCACGCCGCTGATGGACCAGGGCGTCTACATTGACCTGGTGGTCGAGAACGTCCTGCAGAACCTGCTGTACGGTGCTGCTTTGGCGATCATTGTGCTGTTTGCGTTCCTCAGAAGCCTGCGTCCGACGTTTATCATTGCGGTTTCGATTCCGATCAGCGTTGTCTTTGCGCTCGTTCTGATGTACTTCTCGGGCGTCACGCTCAACCTGATTTCCCTGGCCGGCCTGGCACTCGGCGTCGGCATGCTCGTTGACAATTCCATCGTCGTCATCGAGAACATTTACAGAATGCGCGCGCTTGGCACCCCGCCAAAAGAGGCGGCAACAGAAGGTGCCCGGCAGGTGGCGGGCGCCATCGCCGCCTCGACACTGACCACCGTCTGCGTTTTTCTGCCGATCGCGTTTACGAATGGTCTCTCCCGCGAGCTGTTCGTGGACATGGCACTTACGATTACGTATTCGCTGGTTGCAAGCCTGCTGGTCGCCCTGACGCTGGTTCCGGCCATGGCGGCGCCGCTCCTGGCCAAGCCGCAGAAAGAATCTACGCGCTTCTTCCGGTCGGTGCAGCAGGCCTACGGTAAGGCGCTTGACTGGGCCCTTGATCACAAGACCCTCGTCCTCGTGCCGGTCTTTGCTCTCTTTGCGGTCTGCGTCTGGCAGGCTTTTGCGGCCGGCGTATCGTTCATGCCGACGATGGATTCGGATCAGATGTCGCTGACCGTGGAGATGCCGCCGGGTTCAACGTTTGCGCAGACTGAGCAGATGGCAGATACGGTCATGGAGCGGGTACAGGACCTGCCGGAAGTGGATACGGTCGGGGCCATGATCGGCGCGGGGATGACCACGATGATGGGCGGTTCCGGTGGTGACAGTACTGTCAGTATGTACGTGACCCTGAAAACGGACAGGCCGAGAACCAGTGAGCAGGTGGCGGAAGAAGTGCGAACGCGCACCGATGATCTCGACTGTGAAGTGAGTGTGCAGGCTTCCACGATGGACATGTCCGCTTTCATGGGCTCGGGAATCGAAGTGAAGATCCAGGGCGATGATCTTGACAGTCTGCGCGAAGCCGCCGGCGAAGTGGCGCAGATGCTGCGGGAAACCGAGGGGACGCTCGACGTTTCTGACGGTCTTGAGGATTCATCGCCGGAGATCCGGATTGTTGTCGACAAAAACAAGGCAATGGCGGAAGGACTCACCGTGGCCGGCGTCTACAGCAGCGTTTCCTCGCAGATTTCTGAAGGGACGTCCGCGGGAAACCTGACGCTGGATCTCACTGACTATCCGGTCATGGTTGCGGACCTCGGGGCGCAGCAGAAGACGCCGGATGAGCTCGCGGACCTGGAAGTCAGCGGGGAAGTGGCCGGCGAGGAGCGCACGGTGCGCCTCGGTGACATTGCGGACATTCAGAATGCCACCAGCTTTGACACGATCAACCGGGAAAACCAGGTGCGCACGGTGACCGTCACGGCTTCAGTGGACGCAGCACACAACGTGGGGCTGGTTTCCCGGGCTTTCGAGCGGGAACTCCTCAGATACCATCCGCCGGCCGGTGTCAGTGCCAAGGTGGCCGGTGAAAATGCGACCATCATGGAGGCCCTGACGGACATGTTCTTCATGCTGGCCGTGGCGGTCGGGCTTATCTACCTCATCATGGTGGCCCAGTTCCAGTCGCTCAAGAGCCCTTTCATCGTGATGTTTACGATCCCGCTGGCCTACACCGGCGGACTGCTGGCCCTGTTCATGACCGGATTTGATCTGAGTGTCATCGCCATGCTCGGTTTCCTGATGCTCTCCGGTATCATCGTCAACAACGGTATTGTGTTTGTGGACTACATAAACCAGCTGCGCAGTGAACAGGGCATGGAGCTCAAGGCCGCCATTGTGGAGGCCGGCATCACACGTCTGCGGCCCATTCTGATGACAGCGCTCACCACGATCCTCGGTCTGCTGACGCTGGCGTTCGGCTATGGCTCCGGCGGGGAGATGCTGCAGCCCATGGCTGTGGTCACGATTGGCGGACTGATCTACGCAACGCTCCTGACCCTCTTCGTCGTGCCGTGTCTGTATGCCGCGATGAACCGCGGCCGGAAAAGAGAGCGCCGCCGGCAGGCTGAAGCCGAGAAGCCTGCGGAAGCCTGATAAGACCCAGGCGTCAGAAACGCGTGCCTGTGGAGGCGGGAGTAGTCACGCCGCAAAAGTGGATGGGATGCATCACGGAAGCCAGGACCCGGAAAGGAAGGTGCGGACAGATCATGCAGCAGACAGTGCAGCCAGGAGCAGGCCGGGGAAAAGGACAGGCCGGCACCGGAGCGGCAGGCGTGCAGAGCCTCAGCAAGGATACGGAGCTTGCTGTCTATGATGCGGTGGTTTCGCTGATCCGGTCCGGCAGCAGCCTCGCTGAGCTTACAGTGGCGGATATTGCCCAGGCGGCCGGCATCGGCAAGGGGACCATCTACAACTATTTCCGGACAAAAGATGAGATTGTTGCCAAAGCGCTGGTCTATACGGTCAAGAAGCACGTCCATACAGCGCGTCTGGCCGTGCAGAAGGTGAGAGGATTCGACCGCAGGATGGAAGCGTTTCTGCTGGCTGCGGAAGAAGCAGCACAGTGCCGCATGCCGTTCTTTGACACACTTACCGGCTGCCGCGGGCTTACCGGCGGACTCGGTCAGCACGTAAATGAGGCAGAGTTTGTACAGAGTGTCCGCATGGAGGCTGCCATCCTCATTGAGGAGATCCGCCGGGCTGCACTCAGGGAGCGGATTCTGCGCCGGGATGTGCCGCCGCAGGCCGTAAGTTTTGTCATTGCCGGGGCCTTTGCCAGTTATCTGCTGCACATAAACCTGGATACGGTGCAGGTGGACATGAGCCGCGATGAAGTCCTCCGGCAAGTCATCCGCAGCCTGAAGGTTTCGCTGGCTGCCATGTAGCTGCCTTCCTGGCAGCAGGCAGAAAAAAAGGCCGCGCTCTCAGAGAAAGCGCGGCGCTTCTCAAAGGAAGCCTATTCGCGGATCGTAACCGAGGTGATGACCGGCTGGGCATCCGCCGGAATGGTGCCGTTATTGTCAACCGGCTGGGCGTCCGCACAGATGGCGTCCACCACGTCCATACCGTCCACTACATGGCCGAAGCCGGCGTAGGCGCCGTCAAGGAACAGGCTGTCTGCCTGGACAATGAAAAACTGCGAGCTGGCGCTGTCCGGATCATTGGAGCGAGCCATAGAGATTGTGCCGCGCACGTGGGAAATGGGATTGTCATGGCCGTTCTGGGAGAATTCGCCGACAATGGTCTCATCGCTGCCGCCCGTGCCGTTGCCGTCCGGATCACCGCCCTGCATCATAAAACCTTCCATAATACGGTGAAACGTGAGCCCGTCGTAGAAGCCTTCTCTGGCCAGTTTGACGAAATTCTCCACGGTGGCGGGCGCTGCTTCAGGATCCAGCTCCACGGTCACGGTGCCGTAGTCGGCGATATCGATGTCAGCAAGGATGGTGCCGCTGGTATCTGCTGCGGGAGATTCTGCCGCAGCAGACTCAGCAGCTGCCTCAGTTGCAGCCGGCGCAGCGGCAGAATCTGTGCCGCTGCTGTCAGCGCAGGCACTCAGGCACATGACGCACACAGCGAGCATACCGGCCGCGATCAGTGCTGTCAGCCGCTTTGCATATTGTCTTTTCACTAAAATCGCTCCTTCACTAGAGTTGTATGCCGCCAGCTTTCCGGGCGGCGGCACGCCGCTCCCCGGAAAGCTGGCGGGAGCGGTGCTGTTTACTCAACGTATGACGGACCAGAGTCCTGCAGGGGTTCCGTCGATTCTGCAGCGACGGTGTGCGAAACGCCGTGATGCGGTAGAATAAGAAAATGCCCAGGCGGGCCATCGAGGGGCGGTATCGGGGCTGCAAAGTGCGGGCGGGATCTGTCCGCGGCAGGCGAAAATCGTGTGCAGCTTCGCCGGTGCTGTGTGGGGAAGGAGAGCTGTCAGGTGGATTTCAGAGAAACTGTGGAGAGTACGGACAACTCTGTGCTGCAGGAGCTCGAAGAGGCAGCCAAACTGGGCGATGCGTTCAGGCATCATGTAATGGAAGGATTTCAGGATGGGGTTGTTCAACAGGAACTCTGCCTGACGTTTCATGATCTGCTGGCGGACGATCCGAACCTGGATGACACCGGCCTGGGCGAATATGGATATATGCTCGCAAAGGTGCATATAGAAGCTTCAGGGGGACTTCTCAAGGTGCTTGGCGACCATGCGCCCGACCTCAAGGAAATCTGCGGCCGCATTGTCAGAGACGCGATCGACAAGTTCCGCAGTGTCGAGTTCACAGAAGCGGACGATGACGATGAGGATGAGGTTTTTTTCGGCATTGAGTTCGAGGGGGACAATGAGGAACCAGACGCCTGAAGCCGGAGCGCCGGATGTCGCGGCCTCAGAGACAGCAGGCGGAAAGACCCAAATTGCGGCCAAAGCTTGACGCACCTAAACGGTGGAGTCATAATATAGTATAGATAAATTTGAGCAGAGCCGCTGGCTGCCCGGGCGGGGCGTCCGGCGGGTTTCTGCTGTCCTGAATTGACAGCGCGGCGCGCCGCGAGCAGAGGGAGGCACCAATCATCCGGAACCTTGACGCCAAAATCGTCCTGGCGGACGGCAGTGAGTATCTGGGAACGCGCTTCGGGGCGCGGCGGGACAGCATCTGTGAACTGGTTTTCAATACGTCGATGGTAGGCTACCAGGAGATTATTTCAGACCCGTCCTACACCGGGCAGATTGTCGTGATGACCTACCCGATCATCGGCAACTACGGTATTACCGATGAGGATTTCGAGACCAGGACCCCTTCTGTCGGCGGCCTTGTGGTGCGGGAGTGCAATGACATCCCAAGCAACTTCCGTTACACAAGAACCCTGAGCGAACTGCTCGAAGACTACCACATACCGGCGATTGAGGGCGTGGACACGCGCAAGCTGACGCGGGCCATCCGCGAGGGCGGCAGCCAGAAGGCGCTACTGACAGACATCGGTGTGCCGGTTGCGGAAGCTGTTGCGCGGCTCGGGGCAGCGGAGCTGCGGCGGGATCAGGTGAGCCAGGTGAGCAGCCGGCGCCGCTGGTACTCGCGGACGAGCAACCGGCGCTACACGGTGGTGGCGGTGGACTGCGGCATGAAGCTCAACATTGTGCGGGCGCTCAATGCGCGGCGCTGCGATGTCACGGTTGTTCCCTATGACACGGACTGCCAGACGATCCTCGACATGGAGCCGGACGGCGTCTTTATTTCAAACGGCCCCGGCAATCCTGAGGATGTGACGCCCGTGATTGAGCTGGTTCGGCAGCTGCGCGGCCGGTTCCCGATTTTTGGCATCTGCCTTGGGCATCAGCTGATCACGCTGGCCTACGGCGGCCGCACCTACAAACTGAAGTTCGGACACCGCGGCGGCAATCATCCCGTGAAGGACCTTGCCACGGGACGGCTGGAGATCACCAGCCAGAATCATTCCTATGCGGTGGACGCGGATTCCCTAGCCGGCACAGGTCTCGAGATCACGCACGTCAACGTGCTCGACGGTACGGTCGAAGGTGTGGCCTGTCCCGAAGACAGGGTCTTCTCGGTACAGTATCATCCGGAAAGTGCTCCCGGACCCCAGGACAGCGCTCATCTGTTCGACCGTTTCATTGACCTGATGGAGGAGGCGAAAGGCGATGCCTAAGAGGACGGACCTTGAGAAGATTCTCGTGATCGGCTCCGGCCCGATCGTGATCGGTCAGGCAGCGGAGTTTGACTATGCCGGCACGCAGGCCTGCCTGGCCCTGCGGGAAGAAGGCTACGAAGTCGTGCTGGCCAACTCGAATCCCGCCTCCATCATGACCGATCCCGCGATCGCGGACAAAGTCTACATGGAACCGCTGACGCCGGAATATCTGGCGAAAATCCTGCGCGTTGAGCGCCCGGACGCCATTGTGCCGGGGATTGGCGGCCAGACGGGCCTCAATCTCGCCATGGAGCTCAAAAGGCAGGGTGTTCTGGATGAATGCGGCGTGGAGCTTCTCGGGACCAGCTACGAGAGTATCCGGCGCGCGGAGGACCGCGAGCTTTTCAAGGAACTGTGCCTGTCTCTCGGTGAGCCGGTCGTGCCGAGTGCCATCACCCGCTCCGTG
The DNA here is from genome assembly GCA_014805015.1 of Clostridia bacterium. GTDB lineage: Bacteria > Bacillota > Clostridia > Christensenellales > Christensenellaceae > JAAUYQ01. The sequence goes on from JAAUYQ010000041.1 coordinate 69,601, forward strand.
GAAGAAGCGATTGCGGCCGCGGGGGAAATCAGCTATCCGGTCATTCTGCGTCCCGCCTTCACGCTCGGAGGCACTGGCGGCGGATTTGCTGCAAACGAAGAGGAACTGCGCTCTCTTATGAAAAATGCGCTGGAACTCTCGCCTGTCCATCAGGTGCTTGTCGAAAAAAGCATCCGCGGCTACAAGGAGATTGAATACGAGGTCATCCGCGACGCCAACGATACGGCCATCACGGTCTGCAACATGGAGAACATCGATCCGGTGGGCATCCATACCGGGGATTCGATCGTGGTTGCCCCGAGCCAGACGCTGACGAACAAGGAGTACCATCTGCTCAGGGACAGTGCGCTTCGGCTGATCCGTGCCCTGGAGATCGAAGGCGGCTGCAACGTTCAGTTTGCCCTGGATCCGCAGTCCTTCCAGTACTACGTCATTGAGGTCAATCCGCGCGTCTCCCGCTCTTCGGCACTCGCGAGCAAGGCCAGCGGCTATCCCATCGCCCGCGTCTCGGCCAAGATTTCGGTCGGCATGCATCTCGATGAGATTCAGCTTGCCAACACACCGGCCTGCTTTGAGCCGGCGCTTGATTACGTCGTGACCAAGATGCCGCGCTTCCCGTTCGACAAGTTCGGCAGCGCGAGCAACGCACTCTCGACGCAGATGAAGGCGACGGGCGAGGTCATGGCTGTCGGCCGGACGATTGAGGAGAGCATTCTCAAGGCAGTGCGGTCTCTCGAAGCCGGGGTGGGGCACATCTACATGGAGAAGTTCAATGACTACTCCGACAAGGATCTGCTTGACTACATCCGGATCGGTACCGATGACCGCATTTTTGCCATTGCGGAGCTCATGAGCCGCGGCACCGACCTCGGGCAGATCAGCACCGTGACGCAGATCGACATGCTGTTCCTCGACAAGATCAGCAACATCATCCGCTACGAGGAGGAGCTGAAGGCCAACCCGTGGGACGGCGAGACGCTTAGGAAGGCCAAGCGCCTCGGCTTTTCTGACAAAGCTGTTGCGTGGCTGTGGAAGTGCACGGAGCGGGAAGTCTACGACCTGCGCGTCAGGCTCGGCCTTTTCCCAGTCTATAAGATGATCGACACCTGCGCGAGCGAGTTTGAAAGCTACGTGCCCTATTTCTACTCCACGTACGAGGAGGAAAATGAGTCGGTCGTCTCGCCGAATCCGAAAATCATTGTGCTCGGATCGGGTCCGATCCGGATCGGGCAGGGTGTGGAATTTGACTACAGTACGGTCCACGCCGTGCAGACCATCAAGCGCAGCGGCTGCGACGCCATCATCATCAACAACAACCCCGAGACTGTCTCCACGGACTATACCTGCGCCGACAAACTGTATTTTGAGCCGCTGACGGTAGAGGATGTCATGAATGTCGTGCGGCTGGAAAAACCAGTCGGGGTCATTGCCTCTCTGGGCGGCCAGACGGCCATCAATCTCGCCGAACCGCTAAGGGATCATGGCGTCAAGATCATCGGTACCGACTGCGAGGCCATTGAGAGGGCTGAGGACCGCCGCATCTTTGAGCAGGTCCTGAAGGACCTTGAAATCCCGCAGCCGCGCGGTGAAGCGATCACGAATATCGAGGACGGCGTGCGCGTGGCGGAGCAGATCGGCTATCCGGTGCTGGTGCGGCCGAGCTTTGTTTTGGGCGGACGCGCTATGGAGATCGTCACGAACGAGGAGATGCTGCGGCATTATCTGAAGACAGCCGTGGAGGTCGATGAATCGCGGCCCGTCCTGGTCGACAAATACATCATCGGCAAGGAAGTGGAAGTGGACGCGATCTGCGACGGGAGGGATGTGTTCGTGCCCGGCATCATGGAGCTCGTGGAGCGCACCGGCGTCCATTCGGGCGATTCGGTGAGCGTCTATCCGACGTTTTCCATTTCACCGGCTGTCAAGGAGACGATCCTGGAATATACGAGGAAGCTGGGGCTGGGGATCGGAATTGTCGGACTCTACAATATTCAGTTTATTGTGGACCGCAGCGACAAAGTCTATACAATTGAGGTGAATCCGCGCTCCTCGCGTACCGTGCCGTTTCTCTCGAAGGCAACCGGCTGGTCCCTCGCAGATATTGCGACGAAGGTGATCCAGGGCGAAAGCCTGCGTGAGCAGGGGATCACGCAGCTGTACCCGCCGGAGAAAAAACGCTGGTACTGCAAGGTCCCGGTCTTTTCTTTCGGCAAGCTCAGCGGTCTTGATGCCTATCTGTCCCCGGAGATGAAGTCCACGGGAGAAGCGATCGGCTACGACGACAGCCTGCCCTATGCCCTCTATAAGGCAATGCAGGCCGCCGGCATGCGGCTGCAGGATCACGGCACTGTGCTTGCGAGCATCAACCGCGAGGATCTTGAGGAGGCCCTGCCGCTGATCCGCCGCTTCTACAGGCTGGGCTTCAATATTGAGGCCACGACCGGCACGGCGGCTTTCCTGAAAGAGCACGGGATCCGGACGCGCGTGCGCCGCGACTATACGGAGGACCCGGCGGATATCACCGAAGCAATGCGGAGCGGGAGGATTGCCTACCTGATCAACACGCGCAATCCGAACTCCACGACACATGTGAGCGCGGGCCAGGCGATCCGGCGGCTGGCGATCGAGAACAGCGTGACTTCGTTCACGTCACTCGACACGGTCAAGGCACTGCTTGACGTGCTCGAAACGATCTCAAGCCGCATTTCGACCATTGATGCCTGAGGGAGTCCCTAAAGCGGATCCTCATCTGCCGGCTTCTGCCTGCCTTTTCTGAACTTTCCGGGCAGCAGGTTGACGGCAAGCGCAATGATGATGCCGATCGTGGTATCAAGCACACGGTTCAGGGGAAAGAAAAAGGGATGCACGTCGCCGCTGTGCGTCACCACGACACTCAGAAAGACGACGCATGTCAGGAAAGTGGCCTTTGGACGCTCAAGCCAGACGCTGAGGCTGATGAGGGGAATCACCGCAGCCGCGACCAGCGCGTAGCGCAGCACATCCGGCAGCGGAGAAGGAAAGGCACGCTCCAGGAACAGGAAGCCCATGCCGGCAGCGCCGCCGCAGATCGTGGCCACTTCGCGGTTGGCCGCGACATCCACGCTGTCCCGGGCTTTGGGCTGCACGCACAGAATGGCCGTGATGGCGGCATAGAACGGCATGCCGCCCGGCCTCAGACTGTCGGTGAGCAGACTCAGAAAAACGGCCGCGACAGTCTTCTGCACGCGGCCGCCCAGCTGCCAGAACTTCCGGCGCTTTTTCTGCTCCGGGCTGCTGCTCAAAACAGCTTCTTGATCAGCTGTTCTGCCTGTTCCCTGACAGCCTGGCTCAGTTTGCCCAGGAAAGGCTTGCCGGCGGCGAGAGCCAGCTTGAGCTGACCTTCCGACATCTTGATGCCGTGCTTGGCAGCGAGGTCAATGATGGCCTGCTTGACTGCATTGGGGTCTGTGTCAGCGAGTTTATTCCAGTCGCCGAGCAGATTGGGATTGCTTGTGAGTTCTTTCTTCACCGCGTCGGCGGCAGCCAGGGGATTAAACATGGGATGCTCCTTTTCTGATTCTGCAGTGGCCCTGTCCAGCGCTTCCTTAAGCCGGACTCTAGGTAAAGATACCGTAGATGTCCCCTTTTTACCAACCAGCTGGGAAGCCCGGAACAGGAAAGGGATACTTTCCGCAGACTTTCTGGCGGAAAATTGCAGCGCTGCGCGCTAAAAAAGCAGCAGAAGGGGTATCGTAGGACTTAGAGGCCGCAGAAGGCAGCTGCGTGGGCTCGGCCTGTGGACGGCCAGCCGGATATGGAGGAGGAAACGATGCGAAAAGGAGACAAAGTGATTGGCAGGCAGCTTACCGAGGTGCTCGGACAGCTTGCACAGTACAGCAAAGGGGAGCACGAGAGCAGTGGCGCGACGGGAAGCGTGACGCTGATGAAGGACAATTTCGAAATGCCCAAAGACATGCTGCACGACTGCCTCAGGGAGCTGGAAAAGCAGGGCTGTGTCAAAGATATCAGCTGGCCGCACGACGAGCCGTGGGCCACGGTGGAGATAACGGACTACGGCGTCAGCCTGCTTTCACCGGAACCGGGCAACTGAGGGTATCTTCTTGTCAAAGGAACGCTGTGCGCCTATGATGAAGACGGCTGGGAAGCGGCCGCGGAAAGGACAGAGGTGGCAGGAATAGACAACATAGCAGTCCATAACCTGTTCGGGATTCCGGGACTGAATATTGCCTGGTACGGGATCATCATTGCCGCCGCCATTGTCGTCGGCGTCTGGGTGGCCGTCCGCCAGGCACGGGCTAAAGGATACACAGCGGAGCTGATCTTTGATTTCATGATCCTGGCGCTGCCGCTCGCGATCGTGGGAGCCCGTATATATTATGTAGCTTTTGAGTGGGATTACTATTCGCAGCACCCGGCTGAGATCATCGCTGTCTGGAACGGCGGCATTGCGATCTACGGCGCCATCATCGGCGGCGTCCTGGCCGGCGTCATTCTCTGCTGCTGGCGCCGGTTCCCGTTCACCCGGCTCATGGGTTTCACCATGCCGGGTCTCGCCGTCGGGCAGGCGATCGGCCGCTGGGGCAACTTTGTCAACCAGGAAGCTTTCGGCAACATCGTCACGGATCCCGCCCTGCAGTGGTTTCCGTACGCAGTATACATTGAAAGTAAGTGGACCGGCACCATGCAGGTCACAGACTCCTGGGTGCAGGCCACATTCTTCTACGAGTCCATGTGGGATCTGGCGCTGTTTGCGGTGCTTTTGTGGATTGCCAAGCGGGCAAGGCACGACGGTGTCGTGATGGCCTCGTACCTGATCGGCTACGGTCTCGGACGGCTGTGGATTGAAGGCCTCCGGGTCTCCACGCTGCAGCTGTGGCCGGGCATGCCGGTGAGTCAGTTTGTCTCCCTGGTCGTGATCGCCATCGGGGCCGTCTATCTGGTGTGGGTGCGCATAAAGAACCCGCCAAACAGGCCGTACTACGGTATGTACCGCCTGAACAACGAGCAGGAGCTGGAATCAGAGCTTCAGGAAGAGGAATAGAAAATGCGGAATCTTACCATGCTCACTGATCTTTATCAGCTGACCATGATGTACGGCTATTATAAGACCGGCGCTTATGAGGAAGAGGCAGTCTACGATCTCTTCTTCCGGCGTCAGAATGAGATGACCAATCATGCCGTCTGTGCCGGCCTTGAGCAGGTCATCGAGCTGATTGAGAACCTCAAGTTCCAGGAAGAGGATATTCAGTATCTGCGATCACTCCACCTGTTTGACGAGGCATTTCTGGCTTTCCTGAAGGATTTCAAGTTCACCGGTGATCTGTATGCCATGCCGGAAGGCACGATTGTTTTCCCAATGGAGCCGCTGATCCGGGTGCGATCGCCGATCTGTGAGGCGCAGCTTCTTGAGACGGCACTGCTGAACATCGTGAACCACCAGACCCTGATTGCCACCAAGGCCAGCCGGGTCTGCTACAGTGCGCAGGGCGATGACGTTTTTGAGTTCGGGCTGCGGCGGGCCCAGGGACCGGATGCCGGTATCTACGGCGCTCGGGCGGCCATTATCGGCGGCTGCACTTCCACATCCAATGTCCTCACTGCCCAGATGTTCGGGGCGCCGGCGGCCGGCACGCACGCGCACAGCTGGGTCATGAGCTTCCCGACGGAGCTCGATGCGTTCCGTGCCTATGCCAACCTCTATCCCAACACCTGCGTACTGCTTGTCGATACATACAATACGCTGAAGAGCGGCGTTCCGAACGCCATCAAGGTTTTTCAGGAGCAGCGCAGGAAGGGCTTTGAACCGATTGGTATCCGGCTTGATTCAGGCGACCTTGCTTACCTCTCGAAGCAGGCGCGGCGGATGCTCGATGATGCCGGCTTCCCGGACTGCCGCATTTTTGCTTCCGGCGACCTTGATGAATACACGATTGCGGACCTCAAGAGCCAGGGGGCAAAGATTGACGTCTGGGGCGTTGGAACGCGTCTTATCACGGGGCATGATCACCCGGCCCTTGGCGGCGTCTACAAGCTGGCGGCTATCTATCCGGACGGCGTGGAGATCCCTAAACTCAAGATTTCGGAAAATGCCAACAAAATTACCAATCCCGGTGAGAAAAAAGTGGCGCGCCTGTACAGCCGTGAGGACGGCAAGGCCATCGCTGATCTGATCATGCTGGCCAGTGAGGAACTGGATGAGACCAAGCCGCTGCGTATTTTCGACCCGGTTGAGACGTGGAAACACATGACAGTCAAGGACTATACGGTGCGCTATCTGCTGGTTCCTGTATACCAGAAGGGCGAACTTGTGTACCGCTCACCAATCCTGCCGGAGATTGCGGCCTATGCGCGCGCTGAGCAGAACACGTTCTGGGATGAGTATCTGCGCGTCAACCGTCCGCACATCTATAAGGTCGACCTATCAGACAAACTATACGATCTCAAGCGGCAGATGATCGCGGAAAAGACAGATTTTGACTGAGACGGCTGTATGGCAGCCTGCCCAGGAGTCTCCTGCTGCACAGTTTGCGGCGCGGGCTCCTTTTTTTGCTGTTCGGAAAGCAGTGTGCTGCGGCCTCGTATGTTTTTCTCGTAGCCGGCGTCCGGACACGATGCCTGCCGGCTTTCGTTGCTTCCTGGGCCCGTTCAGGCACTGCAGTTCCGCAGGGGTGAGCCTGCAGTGCAGCTGGAAGACCCATGGAGCAAAGAATCTGATTCTGCGGGAAGCCCGTCCCCGATTCTATCCCTCAGGAGCAGCAAATCGTATGAAGCCCAGCCCGTGCATCCTGCAGTTTCGGGCGTGGACTGCACCTCCCTTAGAACCCTGCTGCGCTGGTCCGATACGCGTTTTCGTCGACATCAGCTGATACTGCACGTTCTGCCCGATGACGGCAACATAGTATAATGACAAGTGAGCAGTGTCGCGGCAACATGCGTAGCGGCAGCTCAGAAGACATCAGAAGGAGTGTTGCTGCGTTTTGGGAAAAAAGCGGAAACAGACGACAGTCGCGAAAGCGGTAGATGCCGCCCACGGCAAACGGCCAAAGAAAGGGCGGCGTAGTCTCTATGACAGCCCGGCAAAAAGGCTGATTGCTACCCGTTATATTCTTGCCTGGATCGTCAAGACGTGCGTCAGTCAGGCCTCGGATCTCACAATCAGAGAGATTGCCTTGAACTGCATTGACCCGGAAGTCTCTTTGAGCGCGACACCAGTCTACCGAGAAGATGCCGAAGCAGAAGATCCAGGACGGGTCAGGATGGAGCAGACGGAAGATACCTCTCTGTCCGAGGGGACTGTACGGTATGATATCCTGTTCACTCTGCATCTGCCCGCGGAACCGAATCCAATTACTGTGATCATCAACGTGGAACTGCAGAACCGGGCGCAGCTTGAGTATCCGCTCAGCGCACGCGGTATGTCCTACGCCGGCAGACTCCTTGGACAGCAGGGCCCGAATTATGCTCATCTCCGCAAGGTGTATTCCATCTGGATCGTCAGCAATCCCCCGAAAAGTGAGGAGAATACGCTGATTCGTTATTTTATGGTGCGAAAGGTGGAGAAAGCCGGGGCATTGGAACAGGCAGCGACTGACACGGGCTCTGCAAGCGCTGGATCGTGGGGGTTCGAAATGCTGGAAGCAGAAGCAGACCTCATGGAGGTCGATTTCCTCAATCTGGGAGATCCGCAGCTTGAACAGGCTGCAGAGCATCCAACTGCGCTAGAGTTACTGGATGTGCTGTTCAGTGGATCACTGAATCAGGATGAGATCAAGAGGATTCTCAAAACGAATTTCAATATTCCGGTTACCAAACAGATGGAGGAAGATATGGACGCTATGCATGATGCTCGATTTGGATTTGAAGTAGCAGCAGAGACGCGGGGCAGGAAAGAAGGACTGAAGAAGGGACTGAAGAAGGGTCTGAACAAGGGACTGAAGAAGGGTCTGAACAAGGGACTGAAGAAGGGCAGAAAGCTTGGTACAGCTGAATTGCTGTACAGACAGGTCAAAGATAAAACTCTGACGTTGTCAGAGGCAGCGGCTTATGCAGGACTCACGAAGGCGGAGTTTAAGGCAAACATGAAAAAGTATGATGCTGCCCAGGCTTCAGCCGACTGAGACCGGCCCTGCAGATGGAAGATATGGACGCCGTGCATGATGCCCCATTTGGATTTGAAGTAGAAGCAGAGACTCGGGGCAGGAAAGAAGGACTGAAGAAGGGCCTAGTGAAAGGTCTGAAGAAGGGCCTGGTGAAAGGTCTGAAGAAAGGCAGAAAGCTTGGCGCGGCTGAAATGCTGTACAGACAGGTCAAAGATAAAACTCTGACGTTGTCAGAGGCAGCGGCTTATGCAGGACTCACGAAGGCGGAGTTTAAGGCAAATATGAAAAAGTATGATGCGGCCCAGGCTTCGGCCGACTGAGACCGGCCTTGTGGTAGTTTTCTCCGTTTCTCCGAGCTCTGAGCGGGGCCCCACAGCGCCTGGAGGGTTCTTGACGCAGTACCCACGGCATGATAATCTAATTAGGATCGACGAAAGGCCGCAGAGCCTTTTTTTCGTTGCAAAAAACACCGGAGGTATAGCTCATGAGAACGAAAGTCACGCTCGCGTGCACAGAGTGCAAGCAGCGCAACTATGACACTATGAAGAACAAGAAGAACGACCCGGACCGCCTGGAACTGAGCAAGTACTGCCGGTTCTGCAAAAAGCATACCGTTCACAAGGAGACCAGGTAACAGCCCATGGCCAAGACAAAGCTCCTCGGCAAGGACAAAGAGCGGCAGCTTGCTGAGCAGAAAAAAGTCGCCAAAAAGAAGAACAGGAAGAAGTTCTCCCTGATCGGTTTCTTCAAAGGCGTCTGGAGCGAGGTCAAGAAAGTTACCTGGCCCAGCCGCAAGGATCTTTTCAAGACTACATTTGCTGTCATTATCTTTATCGTTGTCTTTACGGTTATTGTCGGCCTCATTGACTACGGCATGGGTACAATCTTCAGCAATTTTCTGCAGTCTTAGGGAGCGTCATGCATGAGTGACCACACAGTGACAGATCAGAACACCGAAGCCGCACTGAACGATATGCTGCTGGCCGATGAGGCCATCGAGGCGGCCGCGGAGGCAGCTGCGGATATGGAGACGGATCCGGAGGCGCCTCTTGAGGTAGAGGCGGCCGCCGAAAGCGATGCCTCCGAGCACCAGACATTCAACCGTCAGGAAAAGACAGACAAGCCGTACTGGTATGTTGTCTACACGTATTCCGGCTATGAGAAGAAGGTGATGAACGACCTGTTCAAAACTATCCAGAATCATCACCTGCAGGATACGATCCTCGATGTGAAAGTGCCGGAGGAAGACACCATCGAGACCCGCAACGGCAAACGCCGCCATGTGGCGAGAAAGCTCTATCCGGGCTACGTGATGGTGAAGATGTATCTCACCGACGATTCCTGGTATGTGGTGCGCAATACGCGCGGTGTCACGGGTTTTGTTGGTCCCGGCAGCAAGCCGATCCCGCTTTCAGATACCGAAGTGCGGGCAATGGGCATCGAGAATGTCCGTATCCGGCTCGATGTTGCTGTCGGTGATGATGTCATGGTTACCAGCGGTCCGTTCGAAAACTTTGTTGGCGAGGTCAAGGCGGTGGACACCGAGAAACAGAGTGTGCAGGTCGTTGTGCCTATGTTTGGCCGCGACGTTACGATGGATCTTGACTTCGTCATGGTGAAAAAGATCTGAATGATTCCGTGGGAGGTGCATGCCGGCACCGCACCACGAGCCTTTTGTAGAGAGGAAGAAAAATGGCAAAGAAAGTTGTAGGGTACATCAAACTGCAGATCCCGGCCGGAAAAGCGACCCCGGCACCGCCCGTTGGTCCCGCGCTCGGTCAGCACGGCGTCAACATCATGGAATTCTGCAAGGCGTACAACGAGCGCACCGCGCAGCAGGCCGGTCTCGTTATCCCAGTGGTTATCACTGTGTATGCGGACCGCACGTTCAGCTTCATCACGAAGACGCCGCCTGCCTCTGTCCTGATTAAGAAGGCAATTGGCCTCGACAAGGCCTCCGGTGAGCCGAATAAAGTGAAGGTCGGGAAGATCACGCGCGCGCAGCTTGAGGAAATCGCCAACACGAAGATGCCGGATCTCAATGCTGCCAATCTCGATGCAGCCGTGAAGATGATCGAAGGCACGGCCCGCAGCATGGGCGTAGAAGTGGAGGGTTAACCATGAAGCACGGGAAGAAATACAGGGAGAGCGTTGCCTCATACAACAAGCAGGACCTGTTTGATCCGACAGACGCGATCAAGGTCTGCCTCGACAATGCCAAGGCAAACTTTGACGAGACCATCGAACTGTCGGTCCGCCTGGGTGTCGACCCCCGCCATGCTGACCAGCAGGTCCGCGGTGCTGTCGTTCTGCCGCACGGCACGGGCAAGGAAGTCCGTGTGCTGGTTCTGGCCAAGGGTGACAAGGCCAAGGAAGCCGAAGAGGCCGGAGCTGATTTCGTCGGTGCGGAGGACATGATCGAAAAGATCCAGAAGGAAAACTGGTTCGACTATGACGTCATTGTGGCCACACCGGACATGATGGGGTTGGTCGGCCGCCTCGGTAAGCTGCTCGGACCGAAAGGTCTGATGCCGAACCCGAAGTCGGGTACCGTGACTATGGATGTTGCCAAGGCACTTCAGGACATCAAGGCTGGTAAGGTGGAATACCGCCTCGACAAGACAGCGATCATTCACGTGCCGATCGGCAAGAAATCGTTCGCCCCGGAGCAGCTCGATGAAAACCTGCGGGCGCTGATGGAAGCGGTGATCAAGGCGAAGCCGGCAGCCGCCAAGGGCACTTACCTGCGCAGCGTTGCCATTTCTTCAACCATGGGTCCGGGCGTGAAGATCAATCCGGTACGTTTTTCTTAAAAGAAGTGACAAACAAGGGCAGGGCAGACGCTCTGCTCTTTTTTTGCAAAAAAATGGACCATCCGCGCAAGGGGACAGTCCTGGTTTTCAGAAGACCATCAGGCCGCCATAGAACAGTGTCATCAGCGTGAAGGCAATGAGAACAGCCGCAAGGCCGCCAAAGGTTCCTATAATACCCAGCACAGCGGTCAGTTTGCGCCGGCGGACGGGCGGATAGGCGTGCCGCATCTGGATGCCCCACGCCCAGGCGGCTGCGCCGGCGGTGAGCCCGAGAAACGACAGCCAGCTCAGACCGGGAAGATATGCAAGTCCGTCAGCCGCCAGCGAAGCAGCGGCCACAATCAGCATCGTCATGAGTGATGTACCCGCCTTGCCACCACGGATTCGTAGTCGAACATTTCGTCCATCTCCACAAGCTCATTGACCATGAAGGCGCGGATGTAGTCGGAATCCTGCGAAATGGAGTGGATATAATAGCCGTTCTTCAGATAGAAAGCCACCGAGGATCGCATCCGGGATGCAGTGTGCAGCGTGATGGCCCGCACGCCGTGATCGAGGCAGTCAATCTTCACTTTCTCCAAAAGCAGCCCGCCAAGCCCGAGGTTCTGCAGATCCGGAGCCATGGCAAAACGGCTGAGGTAGGCAATGCCGTCCGTAAGGACCTCGTAGCGCACACTGCCGGCCAGCTGACCGTCAATGCGCATCACGAAGACATTCTTCTCGTGTATGTCCTGGCGCACGTCCTCGAGCGTTTCGTACAGGGCCTGGATGCTCTCGCGCTTGCGCACCTGACGGGCGTACTCGTCGAATGCCGCCTTGGTAATGTCGAGAATGGCCGGTGCGTCGCTGTCCTCGGCCCGTCTGAGCAGAATCTGTTCCATCAGCTTCCGTGCTCGAACATGTATTCCAGTGCGCCCATGAGATCCTGCACGTCCTGCCGGGTCACAATATAGGGCGGCAGGAACCGGAGCGTGTTGCAGCCGGCGGTGGCGACGATGAACCCGAGATCAAAGAGTTTCACCATCGCCTCGTGGGCATCGAGGCGCTCCGTGAGCTGCAGGCCGAGCATCAGGCCCAGACCGCGCACATCCGCGACATACTCCGGATGGGCTCCCTTCAGCTTGAACAGCTGATATTTGAAGAACTGGCCCATCTCCATGATGTCTTCGCACATCTTATCGTCGATGGCCCGCACCATGTAGCGGCCGGCCGTGCAGGCGAGGTGATTGCCGCCGAACGTGCTGCCGTGATCGCCGGGTCCGAATGTGGCGGCGGCATCCTTGGTTGCAAGGCAGGCGCCGATGGGAATGCCGTTCCCGAGGGCCTTGGCCAGGGTAGTGACATCCCCCCTGACGCCGAGGTATTCCTGGGCGAGGAACCGGCCCGTGCGGCCCATGCCGGTCTGGATCTCATCAATAATCAGCAGCGCCCCGACCTGGTCGCAGCGGCGGCGGATGGCCTTCACGAACAGCGCCGAGAGCGGGAAGACGCCACCCTCGCCCTGGATCGTCTCGATGATGACGCCGCAGGTATTCTCATCGATGAGCTCGTCCACGGCGGCCACGTCGTCGCTTTCAATGAAGCGGAAAGTCAGGGCCGGCGGCTGAAAAGGCTGCTGGAAGCGGGGCTGCCCAGTGGCGGCAATTGTTGCGAGCGTGCGGCCGTGAAAACTGTTTTTGAGCGCCACGAAGTTGGCCTCTTTATTGCCTTTGTCATATGCACGTTTCTGGGCCAGCTTGAGAGCGCACTCATTGGCTTCGGCGCCGCTGTTGCCGAGGAAGACCTTGTCGTAGCCGGTGCGCTCGCAGAGCTGCTGCGCAAGCTGGGCCTGCTGCTCGTTATAGAAGTAATTGCTGGTGTGAATCAGCCGGTCGATCTGCCCTTTTAAAGCTTCCTTGAAGTGCTGATCGGAATAGCCGAGTGCGTTGACAGCGATACCGGCGAGGAAATCCTTATAGCTGTTGCCGGCGCTGTCATAGAGACGCATACCTTCCCCGCGCTCAAAGGCTGCCGGGAGACGACTCCCGAACACGCCCATATAGTACTTTTCGTCAAGTTCTTTGATGTAATCGATTAACATATGTCTCTGCTCAGCCTGTCACCATCGTGCCGATGCCGGAATCGGTAAAGATCTCAAGAAGAATGGGATGCGGAATGGTCCCGTCCAGAATATGCACGCGCCGCACGCCGGCGTCGAGGGCATCGAGGCAGCTCTGCACTTTCGGCAGCATGCCGCCCTGGATGCGGCCGTCCTCAATCATGTTGTTGATATCGGAGCGGGAGGCGACGTAAAGAAGCGTGGAAGGATCATCGATCTGGGTGCGGATGCCGTCTGTGTCGGTCAGATAAATCAGCTTTTCCGCCTCGAGGGCCCCGGCAACGGCGCCCGCGGCGACATCGGCATTTATATTGTAGCTTTCGCCGTTTTCACCGACCCCGACCGGGGCAATAACCGGAATGTACTGATCCTTGAGCAGCATGTTCAGCAGATCCACGTTGACTGAGATAATCTCGCCGACACTGCCGAGGTCGACCCCGTTTTCCGGCGCCCGTTTCCGGGCGCGGATGATATTGCCGTCAATACCGCAAAGACCGATGGCGGAGGCCTTCATCCCGTTCATCTCGGCGACGATATCCTTGTTGATCTTGCCGGCCAGCACCATCTGCACGACGGCCATCGTCTCGTCGTCGGTCACCCGCATGCCGTCCACAAAGTGCGGCTCCACGTCGAGTGCCTTCAGCATGCGGTTGATGTCAGGCCCGCCGCCGTGTACCAGAACGGGATTCATGCCCACAAACTTGAGCAGGGTGACGTCCTCAAGGATCGACTGGGTGAGCTCCTCGCTCAGCATCGCGGAGCCGCCATACTTGATCACGACCGTCTTGCCGAACAGACGCTGTATGTAGGGGAGAGCTTCCACGAGCATCTGTGCCCGCTGCTGGTAGCCCTCCATCCGGGAATTTCCGTCTTCCAAACCGTGTCCTTTCTGCTTCTTACAGGTAACTCGCGATCAGCGGCAGCCCCATGTCCTGCGGCAGACCGTACATGATATTCATATTCTGTACAGCCTGGCCGGAAGCGCCTTTGAGGAGATTGTCAAGCGCACTGAACAGCACCAGTTTGCCGGTCCGTTCAGCCATCTCAAAGCCGATCAGGCAGTTGTTGGAGCCGACAACGCCTTTGAGGTCCGGAAGCACGCCGGCCAGCAGATGCGTGAAGACAGCATCGTCATAGGCGTCATGCAGGCAGTCGGCAATGGCTTTTTCCGTAGCATCCGGTGCAAGGTCAGCGTAGATGGTCTCGAGAATGCCGCGATTTAGCGGCAGCAGGTGCGGCGTGAACTGCAGTGTGACCTGCTTGCCCGAAAGGTACGAGATCTCTTCTTCCATCTCGGAAGTGTGGCGGTGACGGACCGGGTTGTACGCCTTGAAGTTACCCCAGACCTCGGCAAAGGAGTGATCAAGGTCTGCTTTGCGCCCCGCACCGGTAATACCGGAAGCACCGTCGACAATAATGCCCTTTTCGCTGATGAGGCCGGCTTTGAGGAGTGGTGTCAGCGCCAGAATGGCAGCAGTCGTGTAGCAGCCGGGATTGCCGACCAGACCGGCATTCTGGATTTCCTTGGCATAGAATTCCGGCAGGCCGAACACCGCGTCCTCGTTTTCCTTGGTAGCCGCGTGCTTGATGCCGTACCAGTCTTCGTAGAGACTGGCGCTGCGGTAGCGGAAATCCGGGGACAGGTCGATCACGCGCATGCCGGCAGAGAGCAGTTCCGGAACCACTTTCATGGATTTGCCGCTTGGCAGGCAGACAAAGACAAGATCGACGGTCTGCCCGGCGAGCTCCTCGGGGTTCACAAGCTTCATCTTCTCAGCCTGCCTGAAGTTCGAGAAGATTTCCCCAAGCTCTTTGCCGACAAAGGACTGCGAAGCTGCTGATACAACCTTGACTTCGCTGTGGGCGCTGAGAAGACGCAGGAGCTCCGCTCCTGTGTAACCGGTGGCGCCTAGAACGCTGACTCTGATCATCCTAATCCTCCCTGAAAAAGTTGCTTTTCTGCCATTTTACCATATACGCAAAGTGCCCGTCTTTGCGTCAGGGTCCGCTGAGACAGGACGGCAGTGAGCCGGACATGCTATGCTGTATGGATGGAAAAGGCAGGGCCGTCTGCGGTCTGTCGTTTCAAAGCAGCGATCAGGGAGGAGGCGCTTGTGTCCGAGCGAAAGTCACGCGGGCTTATGACTGTTCTGGAAGGGCGGGAAGAGGAGGAACCGCAGCCAAGGCCGTCCAAGGCAGCAGCTGCATCGATTGTCCTTGGCATTGTGTCGATCACGGTCGGTTTCTCCGTCTGGGGAAGCTTCTTTGGCATTATCTGCGGGGCCATTGGCCTGATACTGGGACTCCGCTGCCGCCACGAATCGGAAGCCGGCAGGGCCGGTTTCTGGGCGTCCCTGATTGGGCTTGCTATCAGTATCTGTGTGGCGGCACTGTTCATTCCCGGTTTCATCCAGGCTGTGTAGCAGGGCGCGTTCAGCAGCTAAAGGGAGCATGCTGGAGACAGCAGGGCAGGGCGTATGAAGTCTCAGATACGGGGCGAGACTGCTCAGACGGCGCGCGGCATTCTGCCGCACGAACCAGACGCCTCAAGGGTGCCGAGACAGGCGCAGAAATCCCAGGACACGGGGCGGCTGTGAACAGGATGGAGGACAAAAGGGCAACACAAGACTTCCCTATGCCGCGTGCAGCCCATTACCGCGCACATCTGGAATCAGGCAGGCAGCTGCAGTGGAGCAGTATGCCGCTGCCTGGACGGAGGCGGGCATTGACAGTCTGCTCTGTGCGTGCCTAATATACGAACAACATATGTCATGCAGGCAGCATCCGGGAGTTCCGGATCCGGAAGCAGGTCAGAATCCTGCGCGGTGCCGCCGCTGTGTGGGCTTTCAAGGACGGCCGCTGATGGTCACCCGCAAGGGGAAGACCGGTCCTCTTCATGCCCGAGCCAGAAGACGACCTGCATGATGCGGAAACGATGTCACGATGCATGACAGTGCCCGGAAACCCTGTCGGCCTGCGTGTTGCAGGCTGTTTTGTTTTCGGGACGCCGCTGGAGGTGCCCCATGAAAAGTGTATTCGCCGCCCTGATTATCGCCGTCCTGCTCCTTCTGAGTGCCTGCGGCGCTCAGCCGACTATTCTGACAAGTTCTGGTGCACCACAGACAGCGCCCGGCTCCGAGTTGCTGCCGGATGAAACCCCAGTCGCTGAGCTAGAAGAGACAGTCACCGTCTATCCGGTGACAGTGACAGATCTGGCAGGCTACGAGTCTACGGTGGCGTCTGCTGACCGCATTATCTCCCTGACGCCTTCCAATACATCGATTCTGGTGGCTGAGGGTGCGCAGGACCGCATTATTGCGGTCGACGATGAGTCGGCTGCGGCAGCACCGGATGCCCAGGTTGTCGGTGACTATACGGGTCCTGACGTGGAGCAGATCGTGGCCCTTGAACCGGATGTTATTTTCGCGGGCAACCGCATTCAGCAGGAAACCGTCGACCAGCTGCGCAGCATGGGTCTGCCCGTCATTGTCTCGGAGGCCACGGACTGGAATCAGGTGGGGCAGAGTTTCGAACTTATTGGCCGCGCGGTCAACGAGAACGACGCAGCAGCGCAGCTGACGCAGCAGCTGCAGGCAACGGTAGCTGAGGTGGAGTCCCTGGCCCCGGCCGAGCAGCTCACCTGCTACTACGTGCTCAGTTTCGGTGAACAGGGAAACTGGACCAGCGGGGAAGGCAGCTTCATCAATGAAATGATCCAGTTTGCAGGGGGCGTGCCGATTACGCAGGGCTCGCCCGCTGCCTGGCTTGATTATCCGCTCGAAGACCTGGTGGCGGCTGATCCGGACTGCATTCTTCTTGGCTCCGACGCCGGTTCCTATGAGCAGCTTTCCAAGGAGCCGGGATATGCAGATCTCACAGCCGTCCGCAACGGTCTTGTCTTCAGCATCAATTCGGCAGCGGTTTCGCAGCCAGGTCCCAATCTGAACGAGACGCTTCTGTCTGTTTCCGGAATCCTGAACGCCGCGGCGGCCGGGCCCGTCCCCACGCCGGAGTGGTACGGGCCGGAGGCCAGCGAGTGAAAAAGCGCCTCCCGGCCCACATGCTGCTGATTCTGCTGCTCGTCCTGTGCGCTGGCCTGCTCGGGGCGGCTTTTCTCGTTGGCAGCAGCGGCATCTCTATCGGCGAGCTCATGGCGCTGATCCGCGGCGACGCGCCCACAGCCGTGGAAACTGTCTTTCTGCAGCTGCGTCTGCCCCGGGCCATTGGCGCTCTGCTTGTCGGTGCCGCTCTGTCTCTGTCCGGCTGCACACTCCAGAGTGTGTTCCGCAATCCCATGGCCGATCCGTTCGTACTGGGGATTTCCGCCGGTGCGGCTCTCGGGGCTGCGGTTGCCATGGCCTTTGGCGGAACGACGAGCGCCGCCGGCAGCAGCCTCGCCGCTCTGCTGAGCTTTGCGTCTGCCCTGCTCACCATTGCTGTCGTCTACACGATTGCCCGGGTACACGGCCGCGTCAGCACGTTCAGCCTGCTGCTCTCCGGCTTTACCATGAGCAGTCTGCTTTCGGCGCTGCTGAGCCTGCTCATGATCCTCAACCGGGACAAGATGGAGCAGGTTGTCATGTGGACCATGGGTTCGCTCTCGGCGATGTCATGGGAAAAAGTCCTGGTCGTGCTGCCTCTGGTTGCTGTCTGCGCGGCGCTTCTGATGCTGCAGGCGCGCACGCTCAATGTTATGCTCAGCGGTGATGAGAGCGCGGAGAGCCTCGGCGTGGACACGCACCGCGCGCGGCGCAATGTGCTTATCCTGACTTCGCTGCTCGCCGCCGCGGCGGTGAGTGTGAGCGGGGTAATTGGTTTTGTGGGCCTCATGGTGCCGCATCTGCTGCGGCTCGCGTCCGGTCCTGATAACCGGACGCTGATGCCGCTGTCTCTGGCAGGCGGTGCTGCCTACCTGCTGTTCTGCGACATGCTGGCGCGGACCGTTGTGCCGGGGAGGGAACTCCCGGTGGGTGTTGTGACGGCCATTCTAGGCGTACCGTTCTTTATTGTCCTGCTGCACCGTTCCCGGGGGAGCTCAGCCTGATGCAGATAAATGTGCAGAACCTGTCATACGCCGCAAGCGGAAGCGAAATCCTGCGGGACATCTCCGCCTCTTTCGGACCCGGCCTCACGGCACTTCTCGGACCAAATGGGGCTGGCAAGACAACCTTTCTGCGGCTTCTTTCCGGTTTTCTGACGCCTATGGCCGGCCGGATTCTCCTTGATGGGGAGGATCTGCACAGCATTCCAGTAAAGCAGCGGGCGCAGCAGATTGCCATTGTTCCGCAGCACGAGCGGTTTGATTACGATTTCAGTGTGATGGATATCGTTCTCATGGGCCGGATACCCTGGAAAAGGACGCTCGAAAGCGATACGGCCGAGGACAGGCAGATTGCCCGGGAGGCGCTCTCGGAAGCCGGTATTGAGGAACTGGCAGAACGCTCGGTCCTGACGCTGTCCGGCGGCGAACGGCAGCGGGTCAGTATTGCCCGGGCCTTCTGCCAGCGCACGCCTGCCCTGCTGCTTGACGAGCCGGTCTCTGCGCTGGACATCCGCCATCAGGTGGGAATTCTTTCGGCCGTGCGGCGCTATGTGCGTGAGCGCAGTCTGCTCGGGATCATCGTGCTGCACGATCTGAACCTGGCTGCCTGGTATGC
Organism: Clostridia bacterium; assembly: GCA_014805015.1. Taxonomy (GTDB): domain Bacteria; phylum Bacillota; class Clostridia; order Christensenellales; family Christensenellaceae; genus JAAUYQ01. The sequence continues at coordinate 88,268 of JAAUYQ010000041.1, forward strand.
CGGCCGTCTGATCCTGATGAAGAGGGGACAGATTGTGACGGAGGGACCGGCAGAGCAGGTCCTTGAGCAGAGCATACTGGAGGACGTGTACGAAACGGACGTCCGCATCCTGCGCGATGGTGAGGAAATGTATGTGCTTCCCAAGCTGGTGCGCGGGGCGGAATGAGCAGCTCTCTGAGGCGCCACCTGCCGGCGGCGAGCTCAAAATGGCACTTGCGCGCGCTATTCTGTTTGGCTATACTTAAGAAGTCGCCGGAAGCGGCGCAGACAAATGGGGCATTAGCGCAGCTGGCTAGCGCACCACACTGGCAGTGTGGGGGTCACCGGTTCGAATCCGGTATGCTCCACCAAATACAACCCTCGGAACGATGTTGTTTCCGGGGGTTTCTTAATTATGCTGCACATTATCCAGGGATTTCCTTCAGTATGAACAGCCGGAATAAACTCGTAGTTAGACAGTGCGATTGCAAATGCTGCATGTTGGTTGTAGATAAGTCCGTGTGGGACGACGGCAGCGTAGACTACAATATATCTATCCAGGATTCGCGCTACGACCATGGCGTCAATTCCCTGTGGGGCCGCCTAAAGCGCGCCTTCAGAGTCCTTTTTGGAAAGCCAGTGTATTTCAACGATCTGTATATCGACGGGGAAGAGAAATATGCAGAACTCGTATCAGAGATGCAGGCGCTGCGGGACTTTCCAGACGATGCGTCAGATCAGGTGAAATAGAACAGATTGGCGGCCTGAAGCAGCGTGTAGACCAGCATCCAGATGCCGGAACGGAGTACAATGGGCGCGGCTGCTGCGGCAGAAGCGGAGCGTTCCTGCCGCGCGGCTTTCCGCAGACCGGAAGCGCGGAACAGGCAGCGAATAAAGTCGACTGCGGCAAAGGCACCCAGAACGGCCATCGTGACCCAGTGCGCCGGCGGATACAGAAAAACGCTCACGGACAGACCGGCGATAGCTATGACGGCATAGACTGCGGCCGCAATTGTCAGCGGCAGAAAGAAACGCCGGGCGCTAAAAGCGTCCTCGACCCGCATGGATTTGACTTCCCTCCAGGTATACAGGCTGTAGCCGACCATCAGGCCGGCGAGCACGACAGCGACGCCAATATCGAGAGCGTACATCGAGGAATCCAATATCAGCCTCCTTGCGTGGAAACGTTCGTGTCTCCAGAATAATAGACTATTATACAGCATCGGCCGCACGAAGCGCCCTCTGCATCCGGGCGGGCCGAGCCGGCACGGCTCCTGCTGACACACTTCTCATATATTGCCCATTACAGTATGCTGCGAAGAGTGAACGAAGTGTATTGCGTGAATGCGAGCGGAGACAGTGTACGAGGTGATGAATGTGAGCGTGGACAAAAAAACGAATAAGGGCAATGAGACGAGCAGCAGTGGGCTGCAGCAGCAGGTGCAGGAGCTTCTGCAGCATGCTTCAGAAGAGGAGCGGAAGGAGATCCGAAAGGTTCTCCTGCACATGACACAAGAGCCGGCCGTTCTGAGAGCGGCAATCAAAGCAGACGTTTTCCGGGATCTGTTCAGCACGAGCAGGCATCAGAGTGAGCTCTACGAATCACTGACAGGGAAAAAACGCGACGCAAGCGATTTCAGGATGGTGAATGCCGACATTGAGCCAGATCCGGCCAGTGGTTTCGTGGGCTTTCTTGCCGGCGGAGAGCTTGTCGTGGTGTGCGAGGAGTCTATCTGGAACGTAAACGCCATCTTCCAGATGCTTTGCTACGTGGAAGGCGCCTGGCGAATTCTCGGCCGGGAGCAGGAATGGGACGTGTATTCGACTGAGCGCATTCCGCTGCCGTCGCCGAAACTGTACCTGCTGTATACTGGGACAGAAAAAGAGATTCCTGAAAATCTCGATTTCTCGGAAACGTATTTCGGCGGCGCCGCGATTCCTTTGAAAGTGGACGCGAAATGCATCCGGGACGGCCGGGGGAACGATATTCTGCATCAGTACAAGCGATTCACGGAGATCTTTGATGACATCACAGCAGAACATGGCTGTACGCGGGCAGCAGCCGAAAAGGTTAGTGAGCAGTGCAGGGCAGAGAATGTTTTTGCAGACTATATGGCAGAGCAGGGAGAGGAGAAAAAGATCCGGATGCTGTCTGTTGTGTCATCGGGAACCAGACGACACAAGGCCGCCGGGAAGCGCTGTAGCAGATGACGGAGCTGGTCCCGATGGATCAAGTCCGCACCACATGAAAACACTATATGGTACCATCTGCCCGCCGGCAGGCGGGTTTTCTTTTTGTCTGTGAAACGATATGATCGATGTGTGCAGCGCCGCCGACGGACGCTGCTTTGTTGGGAAGGGAGACAGCATGTACATCCAACGAGCCATCGAACCGACGATCAGGGCAATTTCCAAGGAACTGCCGGTTGTTATGCTGACTGGTCCGCGCGGCTGCGGCAAGACAACGACGCTGCAGATGATCAGCGGCAAAGAACGCACGTACGTCCCGCTTGAAGACGAGGATGTGCGGGCTCTGGCACGCAGTGATCCACAGGAGTTTCTCAGACAGAACAAGGGGCCGCTCATACTGGATGAAATTCAGTATGCCCCGGAGCTGCTGCCGTATCTGGCAGCGATGGTCAAGTCTTCGAAGCGCATGGGGCTCATCTGGATGACCAGCTCTGCCGGCAACATTGTTCCGGCTGTACGGAGCACCTTTGAAGAAAAAGTGGATGTGCTGACGATGCTCGGTTTTTCGGACGCGGAGATCTACGGCTACGAGAGTGTTCCGTATACGACATCTGCCGACCGGCTCATGAAGCGCGTCGAAGTATGCCCGGACCGCGACCTGAAGGAGATTTTCTCCCGGATCTTTACCGGCTCATTTCCGGAACTCTATGCCAATCCGGAGGAGGAGCCGCCGGCCTTCTACGCTGCCTACGTGGATGCCCTGCTGCAGGATGATTTCTATGAGATCGTTGAGAGCGGCAACGAACAGGTGTTCCGCCGCTTTCTGACGGTGGTGGCGTCCAATGCAGCCCGGCCCCTTATTGTGGAGGAGATGGCGCGCTCCTGCGCGATCAGCGTCCCGACGTTTGAGCGTTGGCTGGATCTGCTGAAGAATGCGCATCTCGTTCAGATTGTGGAGCCGTTTGCGGATCCCGGTCTCAAGCGCACCCTCAAAATCTCCATCCTGCATTTCCTCGATACGGGTCTCGCAGCCTACTTGCTGAAATGGACGGATCCGGTCAGCCTGGAGAACGGCTACAATGCTGCGGCCTTCTATGAGACGCATGTTTACGAGGAGCTCCTCAAGAGCTACCTCAATGCCGGCCGCACGCCCAGTTTCACCTATTACAAGGATAAGGACCGCCGCGAGCTGGCGCTTATCCTTGAAGAAGATGGGCAGCTTGCGCCGATCAATATCAAGATGAGCGCGACGCCGGCTCAGACCACGGTGCGCAATTTCAAGGCCCTCGATCCGCTGCGCACGCAGTCCCTGTCCGGTGTGCCGCCGCGGGATATAGCCGACGGCAACATTCTCTGCCCAGCGAAGGAGCTGCATCCCCTTGATCCCGATACCTGGGTTGTCCCGTCCTGGCTTATCTGAGTTTCAGTTCGAATAGCGCAGTGCCTCAATCGGACGCATCAGGGCAGCCTTGCGGGCGGGATAGATGCCGAAGACCACACCAATGACGCTCGCGAAGACAATGGCCAGCACGACGACGCCGCCGGACATCTCAAAAGTCATCTGAATCCCGGCGGAAGCACCATACCAGGCGACGAGAGAGATTATGCCCCAGGAGGCGAGGACGCCGATCAGGCAGCCGGTCAGGCTCAGGACCAGCGACTCAATCAGAAACTGCACGAGGATATCCCGGGTGGTTGCTCCAACCGCCTTGCGGATACCGATTTCCCGTGTTCGCTCTGTGACCGAAACCAGCATGATGTTCATGATGCCGATACCGCCGACCAGCAGCGAAACAGCAGCGATACCGCCGAGGACCAGTGAGAGCATGCTCGTAATGTCGTCGATCGCGTCCGAAATCATGGACGAGGACATAATAAAGAAAGCATCCTCGTCGTCTCCATACCGTTTGGTGAGCAGGGAGCGAAGCTCACTTTCCGCTTCGTCTATGCTTGCTCCGGCCGCCGGCGCTGCAACAAACTGATTGACGGTTTCGTCGCTGCCGGTGAAGCGGACGTAGGTTGTGTACGGAATGTAGACGATACCGCCCATGAAGCTTGAGAACATGGAGCGCGATTCTTCAAGCACCCCCACAACAGTAAAAGCACTGCCGCGGACCCGGACAGACCGTCCCACAATGTCCTGCGAATGGAAGATTTCTTCGGCAGCCTCATACGAAAAGACGGCCACATAGGTAGCGTTGTCCAGATCACTCGTTTTCAGCAGTCGTCCGCTCGCAAGCGGCAGATTCATGACAGAAAAGTAAGAGGGCGTCACGCCCATGATGCTCACGGCCCGGTTGTCGCTGCCGACAGCACCGACGGACTGGGAGGCAACTGCAGTAAGCCCGATTACATCGTTCTGACCCTGCAGAGCCAGAACTTCCGGCACGGTAAAGGGACGGCCGGTTTCGCTTGTCACGGTTACCTGGAGCGTGTCTGCGCCCATGGCGTTCACTTCGCTGGCGATGTTTGCAGTAGCGCTCGTCACCATCGAGACCAGCACAACCAGAGCCACCACGCCAATGATGATGCCGAGCATCGTGAGGAATGAACGCAGCTTATTTGACAGGATGGCGTCGATAGCCATCCTGAAGGACTGAACCAGCATCAGGCGACTCCTCCTGTGACGCGTCCGTCAGCAATGTGAATCTCACGCTGCGCCCGGCTCGCTACATGACTGTCGTGCGTGATGAGCACGATCGTCTTGCCGGCCTCATGCAGCTCATCAAAAATCTGCATGATCTCGTTGCCGGTGCTGGAATCCAGGTTGCCGGTCGGCTCGTCGGCGAGCAGGACCGGGGGATTACCTGCCAGCGCCCGCGCGATGGCGACTCGCTGCTGCTGTCCGCCCGAAAGCTCCGTCGGCCGGTGGCTGGTTCGCTTTTCCAGGCCAACCAGGCGCAGGGCATTTTCGGCCAGGGACCGCCTATCTGATGTCGGCACGCCGCCGTAAATGAGCGGCAGTTCCACATTCTCCAGTGCCGTCAAGCGCGGCAGCAGATTGAAATTCTGGAAAATGAAGCCGATCTTTTTGTTGCGGACGTGCGCGAGCTGATTCTGACTCATACGGACAATGGGCTCATTGTCGAGCAGATAGATGCCGCTGTCGGCCGTATCGAGACAGCCCATGATGTTCATCAGGGTCGACTTGCCGCTGCCGGAAGGCCCGACAACAGCGACGAATTCTCCGTCCTGAACCTGCAGATTGGCGTGATCAAGCGCATGAATCGTTTCGTCCCCAATGTGATACGTCTTGCAGATGTCTTCCATGTAGATCATTGCGCGGCCGAATCTATTGTGATCTGCATCTGACCTTCGGATTCCTCGCTGTTTCCGGCTGACATTGGTCCGCCCATGGAATCCATCATCCGCTCGAGCGGGCTTGCGGATTCGTAATAGACAGTTTCGCCGTCTTCGAGCCCGCTGAGGACCTCGACGCTGCTGCCGTCTGAAACGCCGGTCTCAATTTCTTTCTCGCCGCCGAACGTGCCGGAACCGGCATCGTAGGTAGTATAGACAAAGATGCGGTTGCCTTCTTCCTGAATCGCAGCAGCCGGCAGCGTCATGGCGCTGTCCGTTTCGCTGGTCGTGATGACGGCGGAGGCAGACATGCCGCTGCGCATCTGCGGCGTCTTCTCGAGCGTGATCTTGGCGGTGTAGGTACCGTTGTTATTGTCTGTTCCGGCCACATCGGCTACCGTTCCGGCAAAGACCTCACCTTCGAGTGCATCCACCGTAACCTCGCAGGCCATGCCCGGTGTCACGGAGAGAACGTCGAGCTGATTGACCTGGATAAGGAGCTGCATGGAGCCTTCCTGGGCAATCGTGTAGGCAGGCACTTCGCTGCTGCGCAGGGAATCCGCCAGGGCAGAAGTGTCGAGGCCAGCGAGCGCGGCGGCATCAAGACCAGCCAGGGCTTCCGGGCTCAGGCCGGCAAGAGCGCTGGCGTCGAGCCCGCCAAGAGCGCTCATGTCCAAACCGGCAAGACCTGAGAGGTCTGCACCACCTAGGAGGCCCGAGAGATCTGCTCCCAGGGAGCCAAGCGCATCTGACGGCAGCAGACCGGAGGAAATCAGGCTGAGAAGATCGCTGAGATCAATGGAATCGAGGTTCAGCAGATCCCTGATTTTTTCCCAGTCAATTTTGGGGGCCGAAATCTCGTCGGGTGTCTGCTCATAGGCAGCCGAAAACCGCACTGTGCGGCCGTCTACAGAGACAGAGCAGGCGGTGATTTCGCCGCAGAGAACCTTAAGCGAGCAGTCCGGTGCGAACACGAACCCATCAAGAGCATGGAGCTCACCAGTAGCCGTATACTTGGTCGCAAACTGTGCCTGTTCATCTGCCGGATCCCAGGAAATCGTACCGGTGCACAGAGGCAGCAGGTCTGCTTCATGCTGCAGCGGCAGTCCCGGAATAGGCGGCACAAGGGGCACAGTGAGACACGGAATCTCGCGGGGAACGTACGACGGCTGTGGTACTGAAGTTGGGTCAGCCGGCGATGGGGAGTCCGGCGGTTCGTCTGGCTCCGGTTCTGTGTCTGCAGGCGGCTCCGGCTCATCCGGCCCGGCTGCGTCTGCTTCTTCAGACAGCATCAGGTTTTCGCCGCCCTGCTGCAGTCCCAGCCGTTCGGTCACGATGTGCGTGCTCATATGTCTGCCCATGCCCATGGCGTCGAGCAGTCCGGCAGGCAGACCGGCGAGTCCGTCTGCCAGGCTGGAGGCATCTGCGCCTTCCGAAGCGGTCGTGCCCTCCTGCACTGCGCAGCTGGTGATAACGCCGCTCACCGGCGCCACGAGGCCGCCGTTCTGGTGGAGCTCAGTAAGCGCGTCGTATCTCTGGGTAAGCGTCTGGCGCTGCCGGTCCAGTTCCTGGTAGGCAGCTGGCGGCGAAGAGGACCGTACAGAAAAAAGATCTGTACCTGCCTTCACCTCGGAACCCGGACTTACCGTGATCCCCTCCACAGTACCGGCCGGCCCGATCACTGACACAGCATCCACGGCTTCAAGCTGCCCACTGCCGAGCGTGCTGCCGTCTGGGGCGCGAAGCTCTACTGTCGTGCCCGCGTCGAGAGAAGGATCCGTGAGAACAGCCGTAAACGCGCCCCGCCGCACATTTTCCACCTGGGCCTTCTTGACCGCACCATCCGGCAGCACCAGGTCTACGCTGCTTCCCACCTGAGGCAGCGTCTCACTCTGTGCTTCCACCCGCAGCCGTCCGTCCGGCGAAATAATCATGAGGCTGCCGCTGCGGGCAATGGTTTCAAGCACAGAAGATCCGTTGGCAGCGTAAATTGTCTGTACGCGGCCAGCGACCGGCGAAGTGATGACCACCCGTTCCGGTTCGGAGCTTGTATCGCGCAGCTTGGCGTCCACATCCGCAATTTGCGAATACGTTTCGTTCATCAGGAGCTCAAGGCTGCCGGTATCAACTGCGGCGAGCAGATCTCCTGATTCCACCTGCTGCCCCTGCTCGTAGAAAACGGATGTCACCTCTACGCCGCTGGGGAGGGACACTGTCTCCGCGTCTCCGTAGGCGAGGGTACCGCTGCCGACAACGGTCGTTTCAATGACCTCTGCACCGACGGTTGCCGTTTCAACGCCGCCCGTGCCGATAGCGAGGCGGGAGGAGACAAAGCTGCCAATGCCCCACAGCCCGAGCCCGACAGCCGCCGCGCTGACTGCGCCGGCGATAATCCATTTCTTTTTTGCTGACATATATGCCTTCCATTTTTTGGGTAACTTGCTTGGATTCCCGGTCCGCACGTGTGCGGACCGGTGATTTTCTACTATTATATAATGTATCGGTAGACTTTGCTGTGCAGCCGCTCCCGGCGGAACGGCAGCGCAGGTGCATCCCGGAAGACAGGGGGAAACAGACTTGAAAAGACTTCTGACGGTCCTCATGACTGTCATCTTTATCCTGTGCGCGTCAGCCTGCGGAGGCGCGCCGGCAGAGCCGTCTGAAACGGCCGAAGCATCTGCCACACCTTCACCGACCCCAGATCCAGTCGAAGGACTTGTCGCCGCTACGGGACAGGTGATTGCGATTAACGGCCTTACCTATACGCTGGAAATTGGAGAGATGAGCTCCGGGCAGGCAGCTGCGACGGATTTGGCGAGTCCGGAGGCGAATGAAGCAGCAGTAGAGGGGAGCCTGGACGCATCCGTTTCTGCAGCAGTGAGCACAGAGCCGCAGGAACAGGCTTCTGCTGACGTGGGCACAGCGGCGGCAGCGGAGACGGCAGAACCAGCCGAGGAGGAGTCCCAACCGGCTGCGGAAGCATCTGTCTCTGCGGCTTCAGCCCCGCAGGCCGGACTGCATTTCCAGCCGGTCGGCCGGGCGATGGAAGTCGATATGCAGGATGCCATCATGCGCTCGATGAGCGGCCGCCTGGAACCCGATGTGCCGGTCTCAGATATTGTGATTGGCGACGTGATCACCGTGTACCTTTCCAGTTCAGATGCATGCGCCTATGTGACCGTCATTGCCAGGGCCGCGGAGATCCAGGGCGATCAGGGACAGGCCGAGCAGGGCACAGCTGCTTCGGAAATCACAGAAGATGAGCACCTCGAGGGACAGACCTATGAAGCTGCCGGGAAAGATGAGAACGCACTTCGCATTTCGGCAGCCCGGGTTTCTCTCTCTGATGCACAGATCACCAAAAGCGGCGGCGACTGCTCGGACCCGGAGAGCGGCGTTCTGTTCGGCATGAATGCAGCCTTGCTTGCCACCGATGCTGCCGACCTGATTCTGGCAAGCAGCCGCATTACTTCCGTCCCGGCGAATGCTGCCGGCATCTGCGGCTATGGAAGTGGCACGTCTGTCAGTGCCTCAGACAGTGAAGTGGAAACGCAGGGAAGTCGGAGCAGTGGTCTTAACGCTGTCGGCGGCGCTTCTATTGATGTGCAGGATCTTACAGTCCGGACAGCCGGGGCCGATTCTCCAGCTCTCCGGAGCGGCCGGGACAGTGATGTCACAATCAACGGCGGTTCTTTCTCGACGCAGGGAGTGGATTCTCCCGTCGTCTTTGCTGCCGGAGACGCTGCGATTTCGGCGGCAGAGCTGGCGGCGACCGGCTCGGAAGCCGTGGTCGTGGAAAATGACGGCAGTCTGACTCTGCGGGACAGCACGGTGAGCGGGGCCATGAGCCGCACTGAAGGAACAGCATCAGCGGAAAGTGTGCATGATATCCTGATCTATGGGACCGAGGTGGGAAGCTTCGGTAACTTTGAGATGCAGGGCGGCTCTCTGATTTCGCAGAATGGTGATGTGTTCTTCATCACGAATACATCGTGCAGCATCGAGCTGAGCGGAGTGCAGGTAACGAACCGGGATCAGCTTGCCTGGCTGTTCAACATATCCGGGAACAGCGGCAGCCTGGGCTGGGGGACGGCTGGCTTCAACGGAGCGCATGCCGATATCATTCTGCGCAGTCAGAACACCGTAGGCGACACCAGGGTGGATTCGGTCAGCAGTATGACGCTGCACCTGATGGAAGGAACGAGCCTGCGCGGGGGCATCCGCCTGGAAGTGAACGAGGCAGCAGATCCGGATGCCCGCGGCACAGCGGATGTTATCATTGATGAAGGGTGCGTCTGGAGTCTGACCGGGGACTCTGAAGTGACCACCCTCGAAAACAACGGGACGATTGAGTTCAACGGCCACACAATTACGCTTGCGGACGGTACTGTCCTGTCTGCTTAAGGCAGATAAGCTACGGCAGTGAAAAAAGGCATCCGGCGGACCGGATGCCTTTAGAATATTGATCCACGAAGATCTCCGCTGGCTGTCGTTTCCAGAATGCATGCCGGCGGAGATTTCTACATTTGCCGCGCGCGGACAATGCCGATCAGATACAGAATGCTGATAACAAAACTGATCAGGCACATTGCCACTGCACTCGTGTCACTGCCTGCAATGAGAAAGACGATCATGAAGACAAGCTCGATCACAATGGCCGCGATGCTGACGAACATGCCGAAGCCCAGACCGCGGCGCTGCAGGGTGAGAATGCCGGAAACAAGGCTGAAGATGCCGACAATTAGGGAGAGCACAATGATCATGATGCCAACCGTGACCAGTATTTCTGCCCCGGAGCCAGCACCAGCAATGGTGACAAGCCCCCCAATGTTGGCTGTGATAAGACCGCCCGCGAGCTGCAGGCAGCCAACGACAATCATGACAATGCTCATAGCAGTGAGCAGGCCAGTGGTGCGATGATTTGGCATACGTCCTCCTTAATGCTTTCCAATGGTGTTCCGCCGGACTGGGACCTCTGTCGAGCTGGAGCTGCAGAAGGCCCCGACAGCCTGAACTGGCGGCAGCAGATTCCTATCAGCATTGCGACGAAACTTCTGCCCGGAATGATTCGCCTCGGTCGTTATGTAACCCTGGCCCAGAGTAATGAACGCACGCAAAAAATGATAATCTACTATCACGGTAGTGGCTTCCATACGACTTCAACAAGTGAATTGGCAGAGTCTGAAATTGCCAACCTCACTGAGTTTTTGCCCCTCGTTCACTTCCTCCAGCGGTACTGCCGTGAGCTTTACCGCGCCCGCCTTGATTGCTGCCTGCAGCGCCTGCTTTGGATTGTTGATGCAGAGCATCGGCAGGAGCTGCATATCGTTCAGCTTGATTCTGCTTGTTGCCGATGCAAGTCCAGCTGCTAAAGAATGTGATTTGGAAGCGGTCTTCCAGTATGCAATGGAGTACATGACTATCGTGTCGCTCATGGTGGCAGGGGGCCTAGGCATTTCCTGCAGACGGACTACAACCCTGCGGAAGGGAGAACTCTCTGCTGGTGCGGTCTCGCTTCTATGGAAATCTCTGATTCGTTTTGTACAAACATTTTCTCGGGCAGATCCGACACATCATATATTGGCTCTCTGAGTTGCAGCACGTTCGTGTATCTTTGTTTAGGCATTGCAGATGTGCACCTTAGTTTACGGTACGCAATTGTTTGTACTATTCGTGAGATTCTTGAGAGAATCTACTTTGCTTTCCGAAAAGTGTTTTCGATGATATCCGCCAGCATCTGTGCTACTGGATCGTCCTCTTTCGAGCGCAGAAGATCCACTGCCTTAATGAGGCTGACACACTGTGTGTTGGCCGGAGCAACATACCAATCGTCCACACCGATATTGCGGGATGTTCCGAGCCTTCCATCTGGCGTAAGATAGATCAGTGCCATCGGTTTCTGCCACAAAGTATTGCCGCGTTCGAGATAGTCTATGATCTGTCCAAGTGTATACAGATATTTTTCAGTGCTTGCCCAGTTCTTGTTATGAAGCAGAGCTCGCGCTTTGTCAGCATAGGAATTCAGATTCGGATCGATTCCCTTTCCATGACGTTCCATAATGTCTGCAAACATGTTTTCCAACATTTCTGATGAGACATCAGCCAAAGCGCTGTCGGACATTCCATCCAGGAGCTTTTCGCTGAGCGAACACGCGTACTTGCTGTTTTTTCTCTTGAGAATCCGCAGCAGTTTATTCCCAAGGACTTCGCCAAAGGATTTTCCGACGTTCTTTAAATATAGGTCTGCCTGATTCTTATCGAAACTGCCGTCGGTCGTTTTAAGCTCAATCATATACGATTTTTCGCGATCTGCAAGCACATAATCAATCTTGCTTCCGAGCAGTTGCTCATCGTTCTCTTCTGGATCGCGTACGGACATCTCTTTGGCCACAAGCTGCAGATCGTCCTGCACCTGCTCGCCGCACTGATCCAGCACGATCTCAGCAATGTAGGGCGAAAGCAGCGTATCGTAGATGACCTCAGCTTTGATGGCTGGGGTGTAGTAGTCATTGATAATCCACTGTTTGATCTGTTCAAACGCTTTCTTATAATTTTCTATTGTCGCCATATTCTCCTACACGGGCACGATATCTATGCTTTTACAATGACTGCGCTGGTGCCGATCTGTCAGTCCCGTATCATGCGTAAAGGCTACCAAGGTACGCGCAACGAAGAGCATGATTGTCTCCTCGTAATGCATCTTATCACTGGCTGACCGAGACTACACTTCTACAGCGGCCGAGCGTCGTGCCTGAAAGTGCCACACTTCGCTCGAAAAACAGCTCTCTTGTCTGCATGCAGTCTCCGCAGATTATCTGCGTCGTAAAACAATCGCCCTGCCCTCCAGTCTTTAAAGCAGGACAGGGACGTATGTCTGTCACACTGTCAATCTTGAACCGCCAAATTCCGTCCCAGATGATTTCAACAGGCTTAACACGGCTCTGTGAATCAAAGTGCACAACTACATCGACGTATCGCTTTCTCCAC